>JAITQJ010000123.1 GCA_031288955.1 Planctomycetaceae bacterium
AATTTTATTATTTTTTTTTTTTTTTCGGAGAAGGGTACATCAGGGGGCGAAAATCAAGAGGTGAGCGGCGAGGGACGAGTTTTCGCTGCAACATTTCCCCCTATTTGCTCACCCCTCACCCCCTCACCCCCCCCGCTTTTCTTTTTCGCGGCGTTTCTTTTCCTTTTCACGCTCTTTACGGGCTTTGTTCTTCTCATCCGCCGTCAAACGCTTGCCTGTGTTGCCCTTCTGACGCTGAATGTTTCCCGCCGGATTTTGCTGTACCATCTGTTGAACCTGCCGCATCGCATTCATACGTTCCTTCGTATTCATCGACGACATCGCCTTCATCATCTCCGCCATCGGCAAAAAAGCCTTTATCAAATCGCTTACGTGGTTCGGCTGTACTCCCGCCCCTGCCGCTATCCGGCGGCGGCGGTTGTTGTCGATTACCTTCGGATTACGCTTTTCCTCCGGTGTCATCGAATCGATGATTCCGCCGAATCGCCGCATCTCCCCGTCTGCATCAACGTTCGCCTCGCCCATCATTTGAGAAACCTGTCCCATACCGGGTACAAAACTTAACAGTTTACTGAACGAACCCAAACGCTTCGCCTGATTCATCTGACTGCGGAAATCATCAAGCGTAAATTCTCCCTTGCGGAGTCTTTCCTCCTGCTGCGCAATCGCTTCCTGGTCAAGTTTTTCCGCTGCCTGCTCAATGAGAGTCAGCATATCGCCCATACCGAGAATCCGTCCCGCCATCCGGTCAGGATGAAACTCTTCCAGGGCATCGGTCATCTCGCCCGTACCGATAAACTTTATTGGTACACCGGTAATGTGTTTGACAGACAAGGCAGCCCCGCCGCGGGCATCGCCGTCTAACTTCGTCAAAATCACTCCGTCCAACTCCAGCGCATCGTTAAATGCTCCGGCACTGTTGACGGCATCCTGCCCCGTCATCGCATCAACAACAAAATACACTTGGTCAGGCTGCAACTTGCGTTCGATATGCTGCAACTGCCGCATCAGTTCTTCGTCAATATGCAGCCGACCGGCAGTGTCGAGAATCAAAACGTCAATTCCCTGTGCAACCGCCTTTTTGGCGGCATCCGAACAAACCTGAACGGGGTCTTTGTTCGTCCGGTCAGCATAGACAGGAACGTTAATCGACTGCCCCAGAATTTCCAGTTGGTCGATAGCGGCAGGACGCTGCAAGTCGGCGGCAACGAGCATCGGCTTCAAATTGCGTTTCACAAGCAGTTGACCGAGTTTTCCGCAAGTCGTTGTTTTACCGGAACCTTGCAAACCGCAGAGCATCAAAATGGTCAGCGGTTTTTTCAAGTGCAGCGAATGGTCAACCGGTCCCATCAAACTGACAAGTTCGCCGTGAACAATTTTGACAAGTTGTTCCGTCGGGTCAAGAAGCCGAAGAACCTGTTCACCGAGGGCTTTTTCCGATATTTTGTTGATGAATTCCTTCACAACCGGAAGACTAACATCGGCTTCAAGCAGCGATTGACGGACAAGTTCGAGACCTTCCCGCATATTGGATTCGGTCAGTTTTCCTTTGCCCCGAAGGGTTTTAATTGCCGATGCTAAACTGTTTTGCAGGGTCTCGAACATTTGACTTTATAGGATTGATAATTGATAATTAAATTGCCCGCACCGGCGGTACCGGGATTGGACTATTGTCTATTTTTTCGTTTCTTTGTCAATTATGATACGCTGTTTTTGCTTCACGCTGGTCTTTATTTTATCGTGTGCGGCATTGCAGGCACAGATGATTTTGACGGATGTGCCGTCGCAGGCTTTTCGGGAACGGACAATGCCGCTCATCAACAGCGGCGATTTTATCGACGGAGCCGCTTCGCTCAATGCCGACTTGCGCAGTGCCGTTAAAATTGCTTCCGGCGGAGGAAACATCTATTATCTCGATTCGATATGTTATTGGACGATGTACGGCGAAGTTTTCTTTCAGTCTGGACGCTATCAGGAAGCCCTCGTCAAGTTCGATGCGGCACTACAGGTTTATTTCGACCATTCCGATTGGCTTAAACGTGTATCGGCGAAAGGTCAGCCGGTTCAGTCAGCACGTTCGCCTTTTCCCTGGGGGCAATCAATCCGCGGCGGCGGAATCGGTAATTTCAGGACGTGCCGCTTTGCGATGTCGCACAAACACATTACGCCGGTTGCTCCGGGCGGCGGAGCGCAGCCGGGCGCGGCAGAACACCGGACGGACTCCCAAATTCACGCCGATTATATTGTCTCTAATCTGGCTCTGTTAATCCGCCGCCGGGCGGAAATTCTCGGCACCTTGTCGAAATACGACCCGCAAACGAAAAGACTGGCGGAAATCCTTGCCGGCAGACCTTGTTTGCCGAATCATTTTACGGGAACCTGGATTGATGTTTTGTACGGACTCACGCTTTCGGCACTGCGGGACGATGCGGCGGCTGAAACAGCACTGAAACGGGGTTTGCTGATGCTCAATGCGTTTGACCACCAATTAACAGCGGCGGCATTAAACGAACTCGGCGTTATCAATCTCCGCAACGGCAAAGCACAAGAAGCACAGAATTGGTTTTTGGAAGCATCGTATTCGGCATTTGCATACAACGCCCCGATACTTTTAGGCGAAACATTCCGTAATGCTTCCAACGCACATCGGGTATTGGAGCCGAATAAACCGTTTCCGGTCTTGAATCAGGCGTTGACGTATTTAACGGGTATCAAGGACGTGAGTCCGCTGGCAATACTTCCGCCGCTGTTAGAAGATGCGGAGTATCTGCTCGATGCGAACCAACTCAAACGGGTTGCTTATCTTTGCGACCAATCGGCTTTTCGTATGCGGAAAACGCCGCTAATGGAGACGCATTACGGGGCGCGGTATCATTACATATCGGCAGCGGCGGATTTTCGTAATGCTTATGCTGCCGTCGGACAAAAAAATTCGCCGAAATTGCTGGAATCGGGGAACCTGCATTTGGAGTCGGCACTGACTCTCGCCCGGAACTGTTCGCTGCGGCTCTTTCAACTGGCGGCGTTGGAGAATTCTTTCGTTAATGGTTTAATCAATCCCAAAGGACCGATAACCCCCCGTATTGCCGACGAACGTTTTGACGAATTGCTTCGGAAGGCAACGGATAATGACTGGAGTCTCAATCCGCTGGACTGTTGGACAGTGTCGGTTTTCGTCCCGCCGTCAATTTACGAACGCTGGTTTCATTTAGCCGTGCTGCGGGGCGACAAAGAAAAAGCCTTTAACATTGCTGAACGGGCGAAAAAAGCAGCGTACCTTGCAGCACTGCCGATAGGCGAAGCCCGGCTGTCAGCATTTCGGCAACTTTTTGAAACGCCTGAAAATTTACTGCCGAAAGATTTATTGGTACATCGGCAAAATCTTGCACTGCGTTTCATTGCGTTTCGGAAACTGTCCGATGAAGCG
Organism: Planctomycetaceae bacterium; assembly: GCA_031288955.1. Taxonomy (GTDB): domain Bacteria; phylum Planctomycetota; class Planctomycetia; order Pirellulales; family Thermoguttaceae; genus WRKP01. The sequence goes on from JAITQJ010000123.1 coordinate 3,428, forward strand.
AAGAAGATAAAAAGCGACCTTGCGGCAATCAGTCTGGTATCGGAAAAGCCTGATGTGCGCAAACGGCAGGAGCAGTTATGCGGCAAATTAGCACAGATTAGCGGTGAACAGGAATTGATGCTCCGCTCAATGGCGTTGACACGGGTAAATGTGCCGCAGTTATTTCCGCCGGTGATTCCGTTAGAACAAATACGCAAAGACTTGCCCAAAGGTACGTCAATGCTTGTCTTTGCGGAATGTTACGAAGATATTTACGGTTTCCTCGTCGGCAGCGACGGTTCGCTGGCACTGTGGACGGTTGAACAAAAGGCAAAGGAAAAACCTCTGTACGAACAAATTGCGGATTATCTGAAAGCGTTAGGAAATAAAAATGCAAATAACGTATTGTCTGTTAAAGAAATAACCAATCCGGCGGCGAAATGGAAGGAATTAGGGGCAGCATTGCAAACGCGGCTGCTCGGCAGCGAAGAACGGCAGACGGATTTTACGGAACTCGTGATTGTTCCGACAGGAATACTTTGGTATCTGCCGTTTGAAACGCTTTGTGTTGATACGGACGGGAAAAAGAAATACCAGCCGCTTTTGACGGCGGGCAATCCGCCTTTGATGATACGGTATGCACCGACGGCTTCGCTGGGGCTGGCGCAACGGCAAGGTAAAAGGATTCATTCGGAAACGCTGGCTTTGCTCGGCAAATTGCGGTCAGCCGATTCGCCGGAAGTTGCAGTTAAAGCGTTTGACCGTTTCAAGACGCAAGGCGGTATAAGAAATCTTGCCGCATTGCCGGTCGAGACGAAATTTTTCGGAGACGATATAACGGCACCGGTGTTTGCGGCACTGATACCGAATTTGGTTGTTCTGGATGAGATTCCGCGGACACCGAATGACCCGCCGCTGTTGTGGTCGCCGTTCCAAAGTGATAGGGCGAAAAAAAAGCAGCCGATTGCATCCTGGCTTCCGCTTCCTTACGGCGGACCGCAGTTGGTGATTTTGCCGGCATTTCATACGGCGGCGGAGGCGGGCTTGCCGGAGCCGAAGAAGCGGAAACGGAACAAGGAGGCTCTGTATGAAGCGAACGGCGATGATTTGTTTTTATCGGCGATGCTTTTGCAGTCTTGCGGGGCGGACACGATATTGATAAGCCGTTGGAAGACGGGCGGTCGTTCGGCATTTGATTTGACGGAGCAGTTTTTGAAAGGTTATGCGGAACAGTCAGCAGCGGCAGCGTGGCGGCAGGCGGTTTCAACGGTCGGCAGCAGTCCATTGGTCTTGGGTGAAGAGCCTCGCGTTTCCAAGCCGGACAAAGACAAAGAAAAGGACAAAGATAAAGCGGAAGATAATGCTCCAGCCCCGTTTGCAAATCATCCGTTTTTCTGGGGCGGTTATATGCTGATAGACCGCGGCGAGTTACCGCCGGAGGAAGATAAAACGGAAAAAAAGTTATGAACGCCGTATTGCCTTGCTGAAAAGTATTTGTCTTTGGCTGCGCATCTCACGTGCCGGTTCTAATGCCTGACTGCAAAGATGCCCATACCTTTGTATTCAAATTTGTTACAGCCCGGATACGCTGCACACAACTTGCTGCGCAAATCTGCATCAAGCGGCACAGGGTCGGCAGCAATGAAATAATCCGTGAACGGCGACTGTTCAAAAAGACGCTCGTAATCCTCGAAAAACAAGTGATTTACCGTGTCGTTGTGATAACAGCCCTTGATTAACGCTTCTAACTGAATGTCGCCGTGCGGCAGAGGATGCTCCGTAAAATGCGGCGGAATAGACAGCCCAAATCAATTTTCCAGTGCCATACCGTAAAAAGTGTATTCAACATCGCTGCGTGTATCACCGGTGTAAGCGTAATAACCGCCGTCGGGACAACGCAGCGCATTGACGAAATGCCGCACATTCATATCGTCTGTCTTATTACCGCCGGAATCAAGAACCGCAATATCGTTTAACGCAGCCGTTGCAGAAAACGTGCTTAACAAATCCGCCGCCGGAATCCGCCGATGTGCCTGAAAACCGCCCGATAGCAACTGCCGCTGCTGTAAAAACGTCCGCGCTGCCGCATAATCGTAATGACTCTCCTGCCGGATGCGAAACAGCGCAACCGCCGCCGCCGTCGGATTTGTACCGCTTTCCCTGAGCGGCGGCAATTCCGTAAAACCGCCGTTTTGCTGCCGGCGCATTATCGTTTCAAGCGGTATCGCTCCGCATAAATCGCTGCGTCCCAGCAATTCAAACGAAGCGGCAGCGAGAAACGTGGCGTATGTACTGGAATACGCCGAATTAACCGAGGACGCAAAACAGCCGTCCGCTTGCCGATACGCTGCCCAACGGACAGCATAGCAGTCAATATCTTCATCGGTAAAAACAGTATTGCGGAGAAGATGCACTATCGATTCCGACATCAAAAGCGATGTCAAATCTGCCGCATTTAATTGCCGTTGTTTTACATTTTCAATGTATGCGGTAATTTTTTGTAACAACAAATTATCGATTCCGCCGAGCAGAAAAAGTCCCCGCAGCGCAAAAGACGTGTAATATAAATCGCCGGTTTGTCCCCGTCCGCGAAACGAACCGTCCGGCATTAGTGCTGAAAGAAAATACCGTTTGAGCGATTCCCGGCGTTCGCCGCTTAAAAGCGAAACTCCCGCAAGCAGCCGGGCAGTTAATTCGGCAATATAAGACATCGTCGTTATCAGACATTAACAGATGAATCAGATTTCATCTTACTCTAATTGTATGTTATCGCTGCCGAATCAACAACCTTGCCGCTGGCTTTATTTCCGTAAAAATTTATGGTATCCTATACGGATAGCCTTTGCTAATGCCGGACATTTTATTACAAAAATGAAAGTACCGTTTGTTGTTACGTTAATAATTGCTGCCGTTCTTACCTGCGGCGGATTTGCTCAAGAGCCGCTTTATGATGTTTTGGCAACCGGTTCAGGACGCATCGTTCTCTTTGCGCCGGACTTCACGGTCAAATGGCAGCACCCCGCCGGTAATATCACCGAAGTTCACCGCCTTAAAAACGGAAACTTTCTCTTCGCCGACGGAACAGTGAAAGAAGTTACGCCTGAACACAAAATTGTCTTTCAATACGCTCCGCCGGAAAAAAAGGAAGGCTCTTTTACCTGCCAACGTTTGCCGAACGGAAACACGCTCATCGGCGAAAATTACTCCGGCATAGTTAGGGAAATTGCGCCCGACGGTTCAGTTGCCTTTGAATTGCAGACCCGATTCAAAACGAATGACCAGCACCATCGGATGCGCTGGGTGCGGAAATTGCCGAACGGAAATTACCTCGTTTGTCATTCCGGCGACCATTTGGTTCGGGAATACAAGGCGAACGGCGAATCGGTTTGGGAATACGCAACGCCGAATGTTGCCTTTCTTGCCGAACGCTTAAAGAACGGCAACACGATAGTTTCATCGCTTGACCGGATTACGGAAGTTGATAAGAACGGCAAGACCGTTTGGGAGTTTCAGAAATCGGATTTGCCGCAGTTGCATATCACGTCGATGTGCGGTTTTCAGATTTTGCGTAACGGAAATATCGTGATTGGCTGTTACCACGCATACAACAAGGACGGCACGGGAGTCGGAATGTTTGAAATCACGCGGGACAAAAAACTCGTCTGGGCTTATCAAAAGCCGACCGGTGATAAAATCGATATGAATATGATGGGAGTTGAAATGCAGGAGCCTCCCGCGGCGAAACGCCGTATTCCTTTTCGACGCTTTTTAGTCAAGAGGAGTTAATGCAGAGGCTAACATTGCAGCATCCGCTTGAGACATTCATTGGCTTCGGCGGCAGTTGCGCCGGGAACACTGACAATGTTAACCGCCTGACCGGCAACAACGCTTTCCAGTACCGCCGCTAACTTCGGCAATTCAATGAGTCCCATAAAATCGCAATAACTTGGTTGGAACGCTAAATTGACGACTGTCTTATCGGGATTCTGCTTTGCCAAACGCTCGACAAACCGCCCTTCGGTGCCGACCGCCCAAATCGAACCGGCTGGCGATTCGTTCACCGTCCGCAGAATATACGCCGTCGAACCCGCCGCGTCCGCCTTTTCAACAACATCGAGCCGACATTCAGGATGCACAATAACACGAATGTTTGGATACGTTTCCCGTATCGTTTCAATGTGTTCAGGAACAAATTTTTGATGGACACAGCAATAGCCGTTCCAAAGAATAATTTTACTGCGGACAATTTGTTCTTCCGTGTTGCCGCCGAAGTCTGCTGCCGTATCGTCCCAAAGAACAATTTCCGATTTGCCGATACCCAATGCCGGTGTTGTCAGTGCCGTATTACGTCCCAAATGCTGGTCGGGGAAAAATAACACACGCCGCTGATGTGCCGGATTTTTCGTTTCGTCTTGGGACGACAACGCCTGCGAAAGCACCTTGACGGCATTAGAAGAAGTGCAGGCGTATCCGCCGTGTCTGCCGCAAAACGCCTTTAAGTCTGCCGTCGAGTTGACGTATGTTACCGGCACAACGTTCGTCAGGTCAACGGCTTCGCCTAATTTATTCCAGCAGCGTTCGACATTTTCGAGTGTTGCCATATCCGCCATTCCGCAGCCGGCTTCGAGGTCGGGCAGCAGTACGTTGACCCGCCGTCCGTTACGCTGTGCTAATTTTTCCGTGCTGTTTACCAGAATATCTGCGGTTTCCGCCATAAAATGAACGCCGCAGAAAACGATTGTTTCGAGGTCACCGTTTTGTTCGCCGGCAGCGGCGGAAAGTTGATAACTATCGCCTTGCAAATCGGTATGCGCCAAAACTTCATCCCGCTGATAATGATGCCCTAGTATCAGCAGTTTTTTTTCAAGTTGACGGCGGATATCCCTGATGCGTTTGGGGACATCGTTGTTGTCGGCGCAGTTGGTCATTTACCAGCCGCTCATATTAGATTCAACGATTTTTTTTGCGTTATCCAGGTCGGTGCCGGTCTGCTGCATATAGAGCCGGATAGCGTGAACTTTATCGCCGGCGGCTTTGGACAGACATTCTCTTGCGATGTCGCAGGCTTCCATTTTACCGCTGATACCGAGAGCGGTTTTGGAAATAACCCAAGCGTCGCGGGGACGTTTGGTTACGCGGACGACTTCTTCGCTCGGATAATAGGAGTACAAAATTCCCCGGGCGGAATCTTCATCATCTGCCCAGGCGATGACTATATGCGCCCGTGTCTCAATTTCAAATAATGCCATTGTGTATGTACCAGAAGGAATAGAGTAATTGTCGAACGCCTATTGTCCATTTTTATTGCAGATTGTCAACCGGCTGCACGTTCCGGCACGCAAAGTGCAAAGCGGCGGCAGCATTTTTGTCTAATACAAAATAGCCCGATAATGGTCATAACCATTCAAAACCAAACTGTCGTAGGCTTTCCAGCCGTCGGTATGAATGGCCGAGCCAGTCAGGATTCGTCCCTGAATTATAGGCATCAGAGTCTCTTTTGAGCAATGAGGAACGATTGTAACAAAAACTTTCCCTCCGCGTTTCAAAAGTCCGAACACCGGCGTTTTTCCTGCCGCTCCGTAACCGCGTTTGCCGCGTACTCGCTTCGCTCCAAAGTAACTTTCGTCAAGTTCAAA
>JAITQJ010000174.1 GCA_031288955.1 Planctomycetaceae bacterium
ACGACGATGTCCAGCGGCAGCGGTGCGGAAAGACGGCTTGCAGCACAACAGGATTTTGTGCGGCATCAGAACCTGCCCGTGCGGGGCTTTTTCCGGCGGCGACCGGCAGGAAATACCAGCGCACTTTCAAACACCAATACAAACACCAATCCGGGCGTTGACTTCCTGCTCATCGGCGGCTTTTGCCGCAACAGCATTTACAAAGACGTGATGGACAAGGCGGTTGTCAGCGGCGGTTTTGTTTCGCCGACACCACAGGTAGCGAACGCCAACGCTTATCAGATGGTCACGAGGAATAATTTCTCCGGCAGCCTGAACAACACCAACCCCCTCCCGTATTATCCGCAGTGTGAAAAAGTTCTCGGCGATTGCTGCGTTGAGTACCTTAATTGGACAGTGAAAAAAAGAAGGTGGGTAAAACAAGGCGATAATTGGATTTTGCAAGAGAACGGAGAGGTAACGCTTGAAGAGGCGGTGTGTTTCGGCGGACGGTCATCGGAGAACGATACGGCGATTGCTCACAGCGTTCCGTCGGTACTTGTTTTCGCCGCCAGCGGACAAGCGGAAACAACCGCCGTGTGGAATTACACGAAATATCCCCCGCAGCCGCACCCCCGATGGTCGGCGGCATCAGTTACGATACGGGATTATAAGAGGATTGGTGAAACGCTTGCCTGCGACAGGATATTCATTATCGGCGGACGAAACAAAGACGGACTTGTTCCAGAGGTTGACGTGTTTAATCTATCGACCGGCGAGTGGGAGACGGACTGGAAGGGACTCAACGAAGGCGAGTTAGAAGACGCACCGGTCAGTTCCGGCGGCGGCAGCACAATCATCATCAACGGCGGCGGCGACCCGAAAGCAATGACCGATGCCGAAGTCAATGAAATGCTCAAAAAGGTAGGAATGAAATAATGGCAACGTACGTTACCGATACTGCATTAGAGGCAGCCTTAAAAGGCTTGAAAACCTACACCGACAAAAAAGTCGATGACGGTTTTCAAACGCTCCGTGCGTCCGATGAAACGGCGTTAAACTTGCTGCCGATAGAAAACGGCGGAAAGAGTGATGACACTCTCTATCTTGTCGGCGAAACCGCCCCGTACTTGCTTTACCTTTGGCAAAAAACAACGCAAACCTACGTGCAAGTCGGCGGCAGCGTGGGAATGGAGACGGAATTTCAGGATTGGCTGACCGAAGAAATCCTCAACAGCATCATTGAGCATATTATCAATGACGCAGGGTTTGCTCAATCTGTTGCCGAATCGCTCACCGTCAATCAGGAGTTCATTGCAAACGTTGTCTCGCAGATTTTCACTCCGGCGGACATCACCGAAATACGCAATGCAATCGTTCAGAATTTCTTATTGAACAATACGGAAACGGTAAGCAGTTTGATTGTTAATGCGTTTCTGTCCGACAACCGCATCAACAGCATTTCAAACCTGATAACGCAGCAGTTTTTGACCGCCGAGCGGATAACCAATATCAACTCGCAAATCGTCAATGCGTTCCTTACCGGCGAGCGGATAACGGAAATCGTTAATTCCGTCGTCAATAACGCAACGCTGGTACAGAACATTGCGAACATCGTTATTGCGGACATTGCACAGAACGATACCTTTATCAGCGAAATCACGCAGGAATTACTAATATCATCGACATTCCTCAATAATATCATCGCTGCCATTACTTTGCGGGACGCAACGGGCGTGGTGATAGCGGCGGCAAACGGTGTGTTCACGCTGCCGACCGCAACGCAAACACGGCTGGGCTTTGTCAAAGGCACAAGCAATGCCTCTGCCGGAACGTGGGGCAGTATCGCCATTGCAGCGGACGGGACAATGTCCGTCAATCAAGTCGTTGCCGAAGAGCGAATGACGCAGATTGCGGCAACGTCAGTAAATCAAAATATAAAAGTACAGTTTTTGGGTAACTGGCTCGAAGGTACAATGAACGCAAATGGTATTATTACCTTGCCCATTGAATTACTTGATAACGAGCCGGTAACACCGCTGGCAGGACATATTTATTGTATAAAAGAAACCGATGCCGATTAGAATAGGCGAAATGCCGAACCTGTCGGCAATCCTTGTCGGAAACCAACCGCTCCGAAAGGTGATGGTCGGTGCGGACACGGTTTGGCAAAAATACCGGAATCCGGTGCTGCCGGACGTGTCCGATGTATCGCTGGAATCGCTGGAATACGCAGGGAAAAAATTGACGGCGGAAAACAGGGCGGGGAATTTGTTTTTCCCGATGAAGTTCCCGACATTCCGCCCGCAGAATATCGACTTTTACCGGAACGCTTTAACGTTCATTGCAGAAGGAATTACCGGATTAACATTGCAGAGCATTGATGCGGCACTCGTTGCCGACATTGATAAGTTCAAAGTGCTTTTTCCGATGCACTTCTTTTACGCAATGCCGCCGAGGGGGTATGAGTTTGAAAGAAAATTAACGTTTATCGCCGAAGGGCTGCCGACGCTTGAAAGCATTGACCGGCGGCTGGTGGCAACGATGGGGACAAACCTTTGGGACTTAAAATTCCCAATGCAGTTTTTTGAGGAAAAGAGGAATGATATTTGGTACAGGAACGCCTTGACGTTCTTTACAGAAGAGACGACCGTTGTTCTAATGAGGAACGGTTATCGTGTTCGGGCGAATGGAACGCCGGACGGAACAGGAACAACACTTTTATATTTGGAATTTGATATGCCGACAACACTACAACCGCAGAACATTGAAATTGTCCCGTTATCGGGAAACGCCGCACCGCTTACATTGTCATCTAATTCCGCAACAGAATATCTGCTGTCGGTCGGCAGCGTATTGCAGGGCGAAATTGCCGTGCGTATCGTCAATCGTGACGATATTGACCCTATGCCGCACCTCGTTACCGTCTATGCCGAAGGCGGCGTTCCGGCGAACGATTATATTGTAGAGGCAAACGGCGTTCACGCCGAACAGGATACGACCGAGTTGACTTTCACTTTTGAGGAGGAAGTCATCGGCTTGACATCGGCGGACATTATCATTCGTCCGGGCAGCGGACAAATCCGTAAGGGCATAATTTCCGGCAGCGGGACAGAGTGGACATTGACGGTAAGCGTTGATATTGCGGGCGAAGTCGGCGTTGTCATTTTGAAGGGCAGCATCAACGCACAACAGCACAACGTTGTTGTCAACAAATACAATCCGAACACAACGACATACAACGTATCTTGCAACGGTACTGCCGGCTTGATTTCGTCCACACGGCTGATTTTCACATTCAGCCAGCCGGTAAGCGGCTTGGACGCAAACAGCGTTATTCTGTTTCCCGGCACGGGGCAGGCGGTTCGGGGGCAGTTTGCAGAGGGCAGCGGCGGAACACACTGGGAATTGCTTATCGGCGTTATCAGCGAAGGGACGATTTCCGTCATCATCGGCTATGCCGGAATTGACGAGAGCGAACACGCCGCAATGGTTTATAAGGGTATGCAGGTTGGTATGAGTTACACTGTAACGGCGAACGGTACAGAAGACACCTTAACATCAACGGCACTGTTGTTTAATTTTGAACCGCCGGTAGCACCTGAAAACTTTACTGTCACCAGCAAGACATCAAATACCGTTTT
>JAITQJ010000258.1 GCA_031288955.1 Planctomycetaceae bacterium
GTGACGCCTTGGTAATCATTGACGATTTTGCCGTCGTTGAAAATTTCGTGCCCCGTATAAAAACCGTCATCAACTACGGCGGCAGTAACGCCTTGTCCGCGGACACCGATTTCGTGCAATGCCGTGGCGCCGGTGGAACGCTTGGAATTCATAACGTTATCGTTGTAGATGGCGTTTTCTATTCCCGGCACCCACATTCGATAAGTCCCGCGTTCCGCGTCCGGGATACCGGGCTGATCGTAAATCGGCGGGTCTGCCGCCTTGGAGATATTTGATACCAAAATGACGAGCGGCAGAATGAAATACCAAGACAGTTTCCGCAACGTATTTTTTGGTAACATCCCGTTTCTCCTTTTGATGGGTCAAAATCCCTAACGAGATATTGAACATTCTCTTCCTATCATTTTTCACAGAGCAAGGGGACGCTTTTCTATCGACCGGATTACAAGATGGACTTTTACGTTTGTCATACAAACCCTCAATTTCCCCAAACCGGTATAACCGTATAACGTTTTTCGCAATGCGGTACGGCAGAACATTACTCTGCCGTTAATTTCCCGCTTACGCCTTCGGCACTGTTCGGACCAATCCAAACCTGCAATTCACCCTGCGCATTATGTTTGCCGTCAGCATTGTCATAATACGTCAAGTCGTCCGCCGATAACACAAACTCAATCCGCTGCGCCGCTCCAGCCTTGATTGCCGTCCGCTTGAAGCCCTTCAACTCCTTCACCGGACGCGTTATCACTCCCACCTTGTCCCGAACGTAAAACTGAACTATCTCCGTCCCGTCCCGCTCTCCCGTATTTGTTACCGTACAGCCGACTGTTACCGAACCGCCGGACGGCAACTTGTCCGCCGATAACGTCAGGTTATCGTAACGGTATTGCGTGTAAGACAAGCCAAACCCAAACGGAAACAACGGGTCTCTGCCGGCATCTAAATAACAACTGACATTTCCCTGTGAAGCCTGCACCGCCTCCAACGGCAAATCCTCCAGTTGCGCGGTACGCTGTGCCGGTCGTCCCGTATTTTTATGGTTGTAATGTATCGGCGTTTGTCCGACCGATAACGGATACGAAACCGGCAACTTGCCCGTCGGAACGGCTTTGCCGAAGAGCAACTCGGCTAACGCTTCGCCGCCCATCGTGCCGGGGTGAAACGATAACAGTACCGCAGTTGCATTGCTGATTTCGCCGCGGATTTCGATTGCCCTGCCGGACATAATGACCAGCACGACCGGCTTGCCCGTTTGAGCAATCAGCGCAAATAAATCTTTCTGCGCACCCGGCAGCGAAATGTCCGCCCGGCTATGTGCTTCGCCGGAAAGCGACGCTTCCTCGCCGGCAAAAAACAACACAACATCGCTCTTCTGCGCTGCCGATATTGCCTGTATAAAACCGCTGCGTTCTCTGTCCCGGCTGTACTTCAAGCCCGGCGCATAATTGATTTGTACCGGCTCTGCTGCCAGCCGTCTCAACGCCGCAAGCGGTGTAACGGTATGTTCCTTTTCGCCGTCCATCACCCAGGTACCGAGTTGGTCAAACGGCGCATCCGCCATCGGACCAATGACCGCTATCGACTTAATGTCCTTGCGCAGCGGCAGCACATTGTCCTTGTTTTTCAGCAGTACCGCACTTTGCAGAGCGGCTTCCTTGGCGGCGGCTAAATGTTCCGCTGCATAAAACGGGGACGGTTTCGCCGTGTCAATATACGGATTTTCAAAGAGTCCGAGTTGCTCTTTCAGTTGCAGCACCCGCCGTACGGCTTCGGTTAAATGTTCCCTTTTCACCTTGCCGTCCCGGTAGAGTTTCGCCAGATTTGGAAAATAGGCGTGTCCTTCCATATCCATATCAACGCCTGCCGACAGTGCCTTTGCCGCTGCATCGGCAAGGTCTTCGGCAACACCGTGCGGCACCAGTTCGGCAACGCTTGCCCAATCGCTGACCGCAAGACCGTTGTACTTCCAGTCTTCCCGCAGGATTTTTCGTAACAAATACTCATTAGCGGAATTCGGAACACCGTTAATTTCATTGAACGAAACCATCACGGTTGCAGCACCGGCTTGAATGGACGCAAGGAACGGCGGCAGATAAATGTTGCGCAGTTGTTCCGTTGAAATTTGCGTTGAATTGTAATCCAGTCCGCCTTCGGCGGCACCATAACCGGCAAAATGTTTTACGCAGGCGGCAAGCGATTGCGGCGATTTAAGATTTTCACCTTGAAACCCGCGTACCATTGCCGCTGCCAAAACGGATGCCAGATACGGGTCTTCGCCGAGCGATTCGGCGATGCGTCCCCATCGGTTGTCACGGCTGATGTCAACCATCGGGGCAAAAGTCCAGCGGATTCCAACCGAAGATGCTTCGAGGGCGGCAATTTTAGCACCTTGCCGGACAATGTCGGGATTCCAGGCTGCCGCTTGTCCCAGCGGAATGGGAAAAACCGTTTTGAAACCGTGAATAACATCCCGCGCAAAAACGAGCGGAATGTGCAGCCGGGACTCTTCGACGGCAATTTTTTGCAGAGCGTTAACTGTATTCGGATTGATTTCGTTGAGAATAGAACCGAGACCGCTTTTACCTTTAATTTGAGCAACGACTGCCGGGTCGAGACCTTTGCTGTCTAATTGTTCGAGTTGCCCTATCATTTCGTCAACGGTCATTTGTTTGAGCAGGGCATCAACACGTGCCTCATCAGCAAAAGCAGCGGCACACAGGACGGCAAAAAAAACGGCGGACACAAGGAGTTTCATCATTATTTAACCTCGGCACCGGCGGTGCGGGATTCGATTAGAGTTTCGGTCCTGATTTTACCGGAAAACCGCCGTGATGACAATCGTTGATAAGGTGTCCTCCCTTTTTTCCGCCGGCGGGACCGAGTTCGATGATATAATCCGCACTCCGTATGACATCTGTGTTGTGTTCAATGACGATGACCGTGTTACCGCGCTGCACTAAACCAACAAGTACATCTAAAAGCCGCCGAACATCCGTACGGTGCAAGCCCGCCGTCGGTTCATCTAATACATAAAGCGTCTTACCGGTTTCGGTTTTCGCTAACTCTGCTGCCAATTTTACCCGCTGTGCCTCGCCGCCGGATAACTGCGATGACGGCTGTCCCAGCGTCAAATAACCGAGACCGATTTGCTGAAAACTCCGCAATAATCGGCTTATCGTTTGAAAATTCGCAAAAAACTCCGCCGCCGCATCAATCGTCATATTAAGAACATCGGCTATCGATTTGCCCCGATACCTGACCGTAAGCGTCTGCCGGTTAAAACGCATACCGTTACAAACCGGACAAAGAAATTGCGAATTAAAAATGGAGAATGGAGAATCCGTATTTGAATCCGAAACGTCATCCTGTCTGTTTTCTGTTTTAATCCTCCACTCTCCATTTTCCATTATCAGTTCCCCTCGCCCGCGGCAATGTTCACAGCGTCCGCCTGGATTGTTGAAACTGAAGCGGCTCGCTCTATAGCCCCGGCGTTTTGCGTCCCGTGTTTCGGCAAACAACTGCCGGATTTCGCCGAACACACCGCAGTACGTAGCAGCATTCCCCCGCCCGCTGCGTCCCAGCGGCGATTGGTCTATCACAACGAGTTTGTCCAACTGTTTGTCCGGCACAGTTAAAATTCCCTCTGGACGGCGGCGGCTTTTACCGTGCTGCAAATAATCTTTGACAAGCGGTACAAGTGTTTCGTTGACAAGCGTACTTTTACCGCTGCCGCTCACGCCGGTTACGCCTATTAGTTTTTGTAACGGAAACGATACCGTCAAATCTTTCAGATTATTAAGCGAAGCGTTATGAACGGTCAACAGCGGGAGTTGAGAATTCGTGTTTGAATCAAAAGCGTTACCTTGTCTGTTTTCTGCTTCAATTATCCATTCATTTTTCCCTTCGTAAACGATTTTTCCGCCGAATTTGCCCGCACCGGGACCGATTTCAATGACGTAATCCGCTGCGCTGATAATGGTGTCGTCGTGTTCGACAACGATAACCGTATTGCCTTGCTCTCTCAAGGTGTGCAAACATTCTATCAAACGCTTATTATCTACCGGATGCAAACCGATAGACGGCTCGTCAAGAATATAACAAACGCCTGTTAAGCCGCTGCCCAATGCTGTTGCCAATCGAACCCGCTGATATTCTCCGCCGCTTAACGTGTCCGCCTGCCGGTTAAGCGTCAGATAGTCCAAACCGATGCCGTTCAAAAAACGCAAACGATGCAATATCTGTTCCAAAAGCGGTTCGGCAATAGCGTGCTGCTCTTCCGGCAGCGTTAACGTTTGAAAAAAAACCAACGCTTCGTCAAGCGTCAGCGCACCAATGTCTTCGAGACGTTTATCCGCAACGGTAACGTACCGTGCTTCACGCCGCAGCCGCGAACCATTACATTCAGCACAGCCTGTTCCGCCGCAGGCTTCGCAAGCACCGTACGGACTGTTGAAACTGAATGTCCGCGGTTCAAGTTCCTGATAACTAATCTGACACGCTGCACAGGCATATCGGGTACTGAATGGTATATCCTGCCAAACATTCTTCTCCTTCTCATTGCAAACGATGACGCTGCCGCTGCTTTCTTTGAGAGCCAGTTGCAGTGATTCCCAAAGCCGCTCACGGATACTGTCTTTGATAACAAGCCGGTCAACAACGACCTCAATACGATGCGGTTTCGTGTCATCGATTTGCGGCAGCGGTTCGAGGTCAATCAATTCTCCGTCAATGCGGCAGCGGACAAAGCCTGCCTTGACATAATGCGTTAAGGGAGGTGCAATTCCTTCCTGAAGTATCGGTGCGAGCAGCATTAAGCGGCTGCCTTCGGGCAGACGCAGTACGGCATTGAGTATTTGCTGTATCGATTGACGGTGAATTTCTTGTCCGCATTGACAGCAATGTGCCGTCCCGCATCGGGCATAAAGCAGCCGCAGGTAATCATAGACTTCGGTCAGCGTAGCAACGGTACTTCGCTTGCTGGGTGTTCGTCCGCGTTGGTCAACAGCAACTGTCGGCGGCAGACCGGTAATAGAGTCGGCATCTGGACGGCGTAATTGTTTTAACAGACGGCGGGTATCAAATGACAAAGATTCGATAAATTGCCGCTGCCCTTCAGCAAAGACGGTATCAAAGGCGAGCGAACTCTTTCCGCTGCCGCTCGGTCCCGTAACGGCAGTCAGTTGACCTCTGGGTATTTGCAGCGAGATGTTCTGAAGGTTATGTTCCCTCGCCCCGACAATACTGATAGACGGTACGACGCTATTTTTCTGTTTCTGCCGGCTGTTTTTTTGCAGCGGCTTTTCGGTTTTGCAAATCAAATGTGAATTCTTTGTCGGAAAAATAACTGATTTCGATTTTCAGGTCTGACCAATCCGCTTTCGTGTATTTTTCCGGCACGATACTGACGGTGTGCGGTTTAACGTTGATACCTTTCGCTTTCAGGGCGGCAATTTTTTCGTCGGAGGGTTTGCCGTTTTTTCCCCAATCTTCTGTCTGCTTGGTTAACGTTACCGTGTATTTACCGGCATACACGCCGTCGCCCGTACCGGACTTGAACGTGACGGTTCCATCAGTACCGGTTTTTCCGTTTGCCGGATGCTGTTCGGTCTGACTGTTGTCAGGCACGAGACTGACACCGGCAGCATCAAGCGGCTTGCCGTCGAGCGTGAAAGTCATCTTAACAGGAAAAGGACCGCCGCAGCCTGTAAAAGAGCCGAGAACAGAAAGGATCACCAAACAAACAATGAGTCGCATAGTTTTAGTAGGGAAAAGACATTGATACGGCAGATTGTACCAACACCCGTGCAGCATTGCAAGCAAAACGGCGGTATCCGCTCTTGCAACTGCCGCTACCGGTTGTATAATGACTTTATGGAGCGAATAGCGTGGCATCCGGCATTTGTTAAGAATGAACAATGCAGAATGAATAGTCAGAATGAATAATGCAGAATGAATAATGAATAATGAGGGAAAACGGATACCGCAATGGTGTTGGCGTGTGTCCCCATTATTCATTATTCATTATTCATTCTTTATGACCGTTTTACGATTTGGGACTACCATAAAACACAATGCTATTCACGGTTGTTTTGCGAACGCCGCGTAAGTTGCTTCGGGAATTGGGCAGCCGTTTTGACATAACCAATCCAACGAGCGGCATTTATTACGTTAACGGCGACACAAGTCCGACGCAGATAGTTGTTTCTGCTGACTTGGCGGAAGAGGACAACCTTTGGCTTCAGAGTTTGCGTAATGATTTGGATGTTGCTGGTATGGACAGAGTTATCACACAGCAGGAACGCAGCGGCGGCAAATTATCTGCTGAGGCATATTTGCAGGTGATATTGAAAGCGAATCCGTTTATATTTCAGGAGATTCAAGATATGAGACGAAAACATTTGACGAA
>JAITQJ010000285.1 GCA_031288955.1 Planctomycetaceae bacterium
ATCGGCTTCAAAGCCGTCCACGCCGCCGGTTTTTCCGGTGTACAGAAAGTCGATACCGTCCTGCTCGATGCGATGGAGGAATATAACGATGTGCTGCCGGCACACAATCCGCCGTATGTCAGGGCGATGCGGCTCCTCGCAGAAAAATTGCCGGACATTCCGCTTATCGCTGCCTTTGAGACGGACTTTCATCAGACGATTCCTGACCGGCACCGGTATTTTGGTGTGCCGTTTGAATGGGCGGAGAACTTCGGTATCAAGCGTTGGGGTTTTCACGGCGCATCGCACCGGTACATTGCCGGTCGGAGTGCGGAATTGCTGAATCGCAATGACCTGAAAATTATCTCGATGCACCTTGGCGGTTCGAGTTCGCTTTGTGCTATTAACAGCGGTAAAAGCGTTGCGGCGAGTATGGGAACGAGTCCGCAGACGGGACTGTTTCACAATAACCGAGTCGGCGATTTTGACCCGTTTGTGATACCGTATTTGATGCGGAAGGCGGGCAAGACGCATCACGAAATTCTGCACATTTTGGCGGAGCAGAGCGGTTTGCTGGGTTTAAGCGGCGTGAGCGGTGATTTGCGGGACGTAATGGAAGCCGCCCAGCAGGGGAATTCGCAGGCTCGGTTAGCGTGTGAGGTGCTTGTCGGCAGCATACGCAACTATCTTGGGGCGTATTTAGTGGAACTGGGCGGAGCGGATGTGCTGGTGTTCACCGGCGGTATCGGCGAACATAATGGATTTATCCGCAGTAAAGTTTGCGAAAATCTTTCGCCGCTGGGTATTATTTTAGATGAGGCAAAAAATGGAGAGGCAGCGGGGACGGAAGCGGCGATACATTGCAGCGGGAGTAAAACGCAAATCTGGACTATTCCAACGAACGAAGAGTTAGTTGTTGCAAGACAAGTGCAGGAAAAAATTCGGGAACGATAATTTCAGGAGCCGTCTTGCGGCGGCGGGTTCAATCATCGTATTGCTTCAAGCGGCACAAAGGACTGGGGATTATTCCGGTAATCTTCCCTGCACAGCGTCAGAAGACGATGCTCTTCCTCGGTCAGGTCTGCCGAGAGTTCCGTTTTATCGAGTTCCGATAACATCGACAACAGCGGTTGCAGAGCAGACAACGCAACTTCGGGTACGGTATCAATCAAAGCGTGTAATTCTTGCCGCATTGACATAAACTATTCCTTATAAGCCTCGCCGCGGGGCGCAATGTTTGAAACGACAACGGTATCGTGTTCCAGAAAAAACAGTATCCGATAACCTCCAACCCGCAGCCGGAATCCGTCACGTCCCTTCAGTTTTTTCATATCACCTAACATCGGTTTGCGGGAAAGGTTCGTCAACGCCGCTTTGAGACGGCTTTTTGCAGGTTCACTTATCTTTCCAAGATATTTTGCCGCTCTAGCGGCTAGTACAACCTTCACACCTCCATTTTACCGCTTTTTCGCTGCGATGCAATACCAACGCACGTTCCGTTGCCGTCAATCACTGTTCCGCACACCGCCGCCGCATTGCCCAGTGCAACACCGAGTCCCGCACGGTTACAGCGGCGAATCTTGTCCGCAATTTCTGTTACATTGCCGTCTAAAAAAACGATTGCCGACTGATGTTCCTTCGATGCCGTCTTGCTGCCTTGTAAAACGTGTCCTTCACGGTTTGCGAACCGCGCCGTTACCGAAACACTTTGTCCGCCCCGGCTGCATTTGTCTTTCGATAAATACCAGGTACGGTACGGATTCGTCTCCTGAAACGTACTCCGCTCCTAATGCAATGCTCGTCAGCAAACTGCTGCGGTACGCAAAGTCATCTAGGGACAAATAAACACCCGAAAACTTCCGGTATTTTTAACTGTTTTTTGATTTTTCCTGCTATTTTCCCCGTTTTTTGTTTTGACATAAAAAATGCTCTTGCGGTTTTATCCGAATCACCATTATTTGGTTGCGGATGCTCTTTCACTTCTCTTGACAAAAGATAGATTCTCGGTGAAAATAAGTTGGCACTGGGTTTGAGCGATGGTGATGGAATTCACCCGCGGTTTTTGCCGATAATACTTCGATGCAGTCCGAAACAAATGAACTTCCGCATTGCATCAGTGATTCACGAAAAAAGAAGCCAAAGCAATATTAATGGGAAGTGATTCGTTTGATGCCTTGCCGTAAAATATTTGAAATACAGGGCTTTACCTAATCAGAATTCAGATTACAATAGTCGTCGATTGAGTGTTGATACTTGATGAAAGGTTGTACTATGTTTTCGCAAAGAACATCCAATACGGAAGATGCCCAAATTCTCTATAATCAAGAATTTGCGGACTTATATAAACAACTCGGTATAGAAACGGAAGAACAACGTAAAAACGCTGTTCATAGATTCGACCAACGACAAAACTATTGGCCTCCGATTCCTGAATATTCGGTGAGGTTTTGCACCGACGAGGATTTGAATTACTAACGACTTCCTCACCCCCTGCGAGGATAACGAAATAGCGGACGATTGAATGTTCTTGCAGGTGCTATTTCGTAGGGGAAGTCCAAGCGGTACAGAACCTTTTTGAGCCGCTGTAAGAATTTGTCTATTAGACTTGTTCCGTAACCTATATTGTCGATTCTCTGTTGAGGATAGCACAGACGAGTTTTGTCCGCAAGAGATGCCTTCGCCTTCT
>JAITQJ010000331.1 GCA_031288955.1 Planctomycetaceae bacterium
GGTCTCTGTACCTTTACAGCAGGCTTGCATCCTTGCTCCCCTTGGTTAGTTTTGAAAAATGGTAAACACCGCGGGACAATCCTTGTCCCGTGACGAGGTGTAATATACACGAAACAGGGCATTTTTGTCAACGTCAATTTTCAGTACCGTTTTTTAGCCGGTCGTTCTGTGCCGGAATACGGTATTTATCCCGTCCCTATAGCCGTACAAAACTCGCAGAACCGCTGCATATATTCCTCGCTGGTCGTATGAATGTGTTCTGCCTCCGTTAAAAAATGCAACTGATTATTGCAAAAAATACTGTAATTTTTCAATATCCGTTCAAACGAACGCAAAGAATGTGCATAGACAAAGAGCAATTTATGTTCGTCAAATTGGACTTCCAATTCTTTCTCTGGATTCAAAACCGCAATCCCCGTACAGCCGTCATTAAGAATCAGTTCTTCATAAGTACACAGGAAACTCTTCAAAATCGGCAAATCAATCTGTTCGCGGCAATAATCGGCGTGTTTGTTATTGCGGTGACAATGACTTGTTTCCAAAACAGCATCAACAGAATTGCCGAGCGGGTCGAGCAAATCGAAAAACACATCAAAGAGATTTTCGCTCGAAACGGACGCAACAAGCATCGGGACAGTTCCGCCGCAATCATCGTGAAAAGTATTTTTACGGTAACCTTGCTGCGGAACAATGGTCAGTTCAAAAGACGGACGTACCGCATTGGTCATTTTGAAAGTACCATAAGTGTTTATTGTCAAATGCGACTCTATTTCAAGCGACGGCATACGGTCATAATTCCTGCCGGATATAACGGTGGAATGATTCCGCATTACATTTCGATAAAACCGCTTGAGTGATGACATATTTTTTTCCTGACGCTGTAAACTAGATTACAACGTTGAAAAGGAAAGAAATGTCCGCATAGTTTTCCCGTGTTTTTTCAAGATAGGCTTTGCCTAACCGGTATAATCGGATTAAAGGGCATTTTCGTTCGGATAACGAGAGTGAGCGGACGCTGAAATGAGCGGGACTTTTACATAACGAAATCGAAAAACTACGATAACATTACCAGATTATTGTGCCGCCGATTTAGTACCGCGGGGAGAACCGCTTATAACTTCATCAAACGCCAGCGGTCTCGCCGCAACTCTGTAGCCCCGCTCATACAAGAATTGTTTCAACTTCTGATACTCCTCAAACGAATCAGGATACACCCAAACCGTCGCCGTATAAATACCGCTGTGGAACAGCGATAACTTTTGACAAAAGACCGATGACGATGACGACAGTGCCGCCTCTACCGGCTCGCCGATGTCCTCCGATAAAGGACGCATTTCCGCATATTGCAGCGATAATACCTTGCCGAAACCTTCCCGCGCCGGTACGTTAAACACCCCAAGCATATACTCCAATTCAAAATTATCTGCCGGTGCCGTCTTGCCCGTACTCGTCTGCACCTTAAAATACTTCTCCTGATTGCTGTTAATGTCTGCCCGCATCTTGTCCATCAATTCTATCCACGGAACATACACAACTTTTTTGCCTAACAAACGAAAATGAACCTCCTTTTCCTCAACCGTTTTCGCCATCGGTGTCGGAATGTTTTCTAACACCGCTGCCTTCGGACGGGTCTGTTGTGCAAGGTACGCTTTTCGTCCGTTGAGTTCTTCTAACTTCGCCTGCGTTTCGGCAAGTTGACGCTGATACTCAACGGTTTCCTTCACTCCTTGGCTCTGTTCTTCTGCTGCCGTATCAATCGCCGCACGCACCGTCGTCATCTGGTCAAACAGGACAGCATATTGTTCCGCCTGATGTTGAATCTGTCTGCTTACAACCGCCTGCCTGACACGGGACTCCTCAATGTCTTGCTTCAAGCGGTAAACCGTCTGCTGTTTCATTTGTACCCGTTCAATCGAATCGGCATCGGCAACTGTTGCCTCCGGTGAATTTTGCGCACGGATACCGGCGACCATTACGAGAATAATAAGAATACCGACGATATTTGACACAACGTCAAGGAACGAATCCTGAGCAAGTTCCGCCTCGTCCCGCACCGGTCTTTTACGTTTTCTTTTCATTCTTGCCTCTTCGCTTTTCAGTTCTCAATTATCAATTCTCCGTTCTGTAACCGCTGCTGGAGTTGCCGGAGTCTCTGTTCGCCGCCGGGTTGGACTTTAACTTGCAGTACCGTTTTCCAAACAATACCGTCGCCGGCACTGCCCCAGGATTCCTGATATTCCAACACCGCTTTAACAAGTTCCTCGACCGCTTCTTCCGGCGTATTGTCAATCCGCAGCGTTTTCCCGAACGGCAAACCGGCTTGTTTCACCAGCACATACCTGTCCGCTTCGCAGCGCACTTTGACCGTTCGGGTAATCGTCCGCACAGACGGCGGCAATTCGCCGCTCGACGGATTGATTCCTTTACGTCCTTCCGGCTGCGGTATTGATGCCGCTCCTCCGCCTCCGCTTTGGCGGCTCGGCGAACTTTGCGTTTGTTTAGACTGTTCGTTTTTGCTCTGCTTTAATGCCTCATAATCCGCCGGTTCATTATTTTTCGGGGTTTTCTCTCCGGCAGTATCCTGCGGATAAACCGCATTGTTCGCAGCGGAAACATCCGGCGTTTCCTGCCGCTTCCGCTCGGTATTGCGGTTGTTTTTCTGATTATCTTCCTGATTGTTCGCCGCTGCACTGTTTTGCGCAAAACCGTCCCGGATACCGTTTTGACCATTTGTTCCGCTGTTTTCATTGCCTGCCGGTCTGCCTTGGACAACCGGAAAACGCTGCGCTGTTCCTCTGCCGCCCCGCTGTTCACGCATCGCCAGCAAATAACCGTTCATCCGGCGGCGCGAAATCTCCAACTGCTGCGCAAGACGTTCCTTCAATTCGCCGCTCGCTGGCGGATATTCGATGTTCCAATCTTCGTTGACCAATTCGTAACCGTAATCCTTAACCCAAGAACCGACCGCCTGTAGAGATTTCGCATACATTGCCGTTCCCGAAGGACGGACAATCAGCAGCGGATACGGTTCGCTTCCCCGCGCCGTTTGATTCGTTTCCAGATAATACTGCCGAATCGAACGCAAAACAGAATCAAACGGATTGTCCGGGCGGTCAGCCGTAACAAAATCGTTGAGCGTCAATTCAATACCTTCGGGCTGAATAATGACTTTGCTGCCGACACACTCGATATAAATCGGACGGCGGTATGTCCCGTTTAATCCCCGATACGGCACGATAGAGTATGACCGCTTATTCTCTGCCGCATTCTTTTGCAGTTCCGCCAGTTCTAATGCCGCTTCCTGCTGCCGGCGTTTTAGTTCGGTAAGATGTTCTTTTAGTTCTTCGTTGTAAAGCGGTTTTTCTGTATTCGGGTCGGCATCAAATTGCGTTGCTAACTGTAACAGACGGCGTATTTCGGCAGCGACTTTTTGTGTTTCGTTTTCAGCGATTGCCAGTTTCGTCTGCAAGCCGGCAAGTTTTTCTTCGTTGTCGTCTTTAACTTTGGTCAGGTTTTCGGTAAACCATTCGGCTTCCTCGTTTTTGTCTTTCAGTTCGTCAGGCGTTGGAACGCCGTTCATCGTTGAGGCGATTTCTTTTCCCGCTGATTCTTCCCGCACGTTCTTCGCCACGATGACCAGGAGCATAATCATCGCTCCCATCGTACACAGTAAAACGGCTAAAAACGGAAATAAAGTTACCTTCACGGTTTATACGGCTTTCAATTCGACGCGGCGGTTGGTGTTGAGAAGATGAATAGCGGCAGCGAGGCTGTTGACCGTTTCTTCAAAATTACCGATGTTGCTCAGCACCGCCAGATTGTTCCGCAGTTGGGCTTCGAGTTGCAGTAATTCCGAATGACTGCCGATGATATGCCGCAAGGCTTCCGTCTGCTGTATCGTTTCTTTACGTAATGCCGTCAATTCGACGGCACTTTGACGCATCGCATCGGCAAAGGTCATCGGTGAAAGCGGACACGTTTCAGCGGAGCCGAACAAGCCCGTTTCTTTTACATTGACAAATCGTCCCCGCAACTCGTCGCCTGCCAAACGTTCGGTTTCGCCGAGGAGTTGCATTTCTTCACGATGTACGAGAAACTGAATGAAAAACAGCAGTACATCTAAGGCAATCGCCAGTCCGGTTGTATCAAAAGCGACTGCCAGACCGGCGGATAATTTTTTGCTCGATTCGTTTATCATATTCAAATCAAGACTATCCAGAGCGGCGGTGATGCCAATGACCGTACCGAGAAAGCCGACCATCGGAACAGCCCAAAGGATAAGGCGGACGAGTCCGTAGTCCGCATCGGCTTTTACGGCGGCATTGTCAGCAAGACAGCGGAGTTCGTCATCAAGTTCGTCGGCTTTGCCGGAGTGCTGAATGAATTGCAGAGCCTTGATGATGCGCTGCGTTAAAAGCGAAACACCGCTGTTTTTTTCGTATTCCTGAACTTTATCGAGATAGATATGTGCATAACGGACATCAACTTTATTTTCCTGCTGCGGAAAAGAAGCGGAAGCGAGAACTGCCTCGTCGGTCAGACGCTGACGCTGTAAAACAACGTTGAACAATTTGACGGCTAAAATAGCAAAGCCGACGAAAAACATAACGGTAGTAACATATTCGACGGGATGTCCGGCAAAATAACGCTGGACAAGTTGATTGGCAATCCAGCCTCTATGGATAGCGAAATAAAAGACGAAACTTAAGAGTCCGCCAAGCAGCAGCGGGGAGGTATAAATCTTTTTCATTGTTTTATTGGATTGGGGGGACAAAAACAGACTCGTAAGGGGGGTATCACGTTTCTAAATCGGCAGAATAATCGGAAAAATCCATAAAATCGCCCAATATAGCCCCGCAAGAGCGAGGGGTGTGCGCCCCCGATGTATCCAAAAACGAAAAATAAAAACTTTCCCCTTGACATTTGTTCGTTTATGCGGTAGAATAATTTTAGAAAATATGGTACATTGCCATATTGTAACCTCACTTTTTGAAAGGATAATCACTATGTTCACACAATGTTTACCGCAACGTAATGTTGCCAAACCGACCTCTCTAGAGAGCGCGAATCAGAGAGAGAGAGAGAGAGAGAGAGAAATCTGGTAGAATCGGCTTCACG
>JAITQJ010000349.1 GCA_031288955.1 Planctomycetaceae bacterium
AAGGGCAGCCAAACGTTCGGCACTGCCGGAGCGAATGCGGACGAAATCGACCTTGCCGTTTTTGTGAACAACGAATCGGAAAGTGATGCCGCTGTTGACGTGAGTGAAGAACTCGGTAAAGCGGTCTTTCCGTTGGACGGTACGCTGCCGGCAAAGGCACCGATTGAAATCACCTTTGAGTTGGACGAGCAGGGGGCTTTAACACTGACCGGCTTGGACAAGACAAACGGCAAGACGATTACCGCAGAGTTCAAGTCCGAAGGTGTGATGACGAAGGAAGAGAAAGACACATCCACTACGGTGTTGGAGGTTTTAACGGTTGAGTAAATAACACCAAGAGCGGGACACGATATTGTGTCCCGCATTATTACGATGAAACACCTAATTTCCCTTTTATTGTTCCTATCCCTTGCCGGTTGTTCACACGTCGGCGATGCGGATTTGTCCGCCGTTGAAGATGTTGGTGCGCCGCCGAAAGCGGAGTCCACAAAGAAGGACGACTCGACAGCGTGCGCTTACTGGAAATGTTCGACAACGAAGAAGATGTATATGCAAAAATACGTCAAGAACGACGGCGGAAAGTACCGACCTGACGGAGCGTACAAACTCGGCGAAGGCATCGGTGCTTTCCCGCTCGAAGATTTGGGTAAATACGGCAGCGATGGTCAAAACGTGTCGTGGAATGTCGGAATTGACCCTTGCCCGCATTGTGGAAACAAGGGCGTTGGACAGTGTCCTTGCCAAAAGATTCATTGCTGTAAAGGTATGCACGCAACTTGTCCGTGGTGCGGTCGTGAAAACGATTATACTCCCGGTGAAGTCAACGTCGGCGGGGGCGGCTAAAATTGAACAACGAATGACATAAATTGAAAGAACAATCAAGGAACAACATTGCCCCCGCTGGTCGGCGATGCGGACACGCCGGCAGGCGAGACAAAATACCCCTGCATAATTTGTTATAAGAGGAACATAAAAGATGAATGATACAGAACTATTAAAAGCGTGGGCGGATTTATTGCCTATCCTGAAAGCCTGTTTGTCTGGAACAGCGGTCTTTTTGGTCGTTGCCGTTATTGGTTTTGGCGGTACGGCATTAACCCGCTCGCTCAATTATGCCGTCAGCGCGAGCGTTATTTTTGCTTCGCTTGTTGGCGGTATGCTTGCAGGTGCCGCCGTGTTTTTCAGTTGCTTCGGCTCCTTTGAGGCTGGCAAAGAATCGCAGCACAAATGGCTTGCAGACGAAATTCAACGCCTTGAAACAGAAGCACAGCGTCTAGAAGAACTCAAAACGGAATTAGAGGCAAAGCAGGAATATCTCAAAGAGACCAACGTCAATGAAGAGACTCTGAAACGTCTCACAGAAGAGGTTGCTGAAAATCAGGAAAAAATACAGTCTTTGCGCAATGAAAGAGAGACGCTTGAATCGGATATATCGAAAATCGCTTCGGACAAACGTTGGATTGAAAATGAACGTCAGCGGCTGCAAAATATTCATAAAGAGCAGGAGCAGGCACGAAAAGAAATTGAACAGGCACGATACAGCGAAGGACAGTTAAAACGTATGGAGGCACGTCTAAAAGAATTACGAGTGCTGTTAGAAACAGCCGAAAAAGATTGGAACAAAATAACAACAGACAAACGTTGGATTGAAGATGAACGCCAGCGGCTTGAAGCATTGCGAAAAAAAATACAGGACGAGGAAAAAACAATGAAGATGCTGCAAAGCACTCCCAAGCCCAGCCAGCCGAAAGCACTGATACTGGAATGACAATTAGTTTAGACACTTACATAACACCTTTTGCCCCTTATTGCCAAAACAATGCAAGACATTCTCAATAACACGAAGAAGCCGGTCGTTTTTTGCCTTTCGGCGGCAATCGGCTGTTTCCTTTTTGCGCTTTTAGCCGAATTGTTTTTACTACTGACCGCTGGCGGAACGCTGCCGCAGTCGTATTGTCTCACCATTGACGTGTCCGGTTCGATGGCGGGCAGCAAGATGGACGAAGTCAAACGGGCAGCGAAAACGTTTATTGACAAACAAAACCTCACAAACGATTCCGTTGCCCTGGTGATTTTCAGCAGTGTAGGAAAAATCCTTGTTCCTTTCACTCACAACAAGAGTGAACTGACTGGTCAAATCGACCGCTTGGAGTCCTACGGCGGTACCAATTTTGAAGACGCAATGCTCAAAACCGAAGAAGTAATGACCGCTCGCAAACGTGCGGCGATTCTTCTTTTCACAGACGGCGCACCGAGTGCCGGCGACTCGCAAAAGGCACTTGACATTGCCTATTCTCTGCGCAAAAACGGTGTGCGGATTTTTTCCGTTGCCACTGCGGACGGTGATATGCCGTATTTGGCGGGAATCACGGGACATCAAGACCGCGTGATTGCCGCAACAGACGGTAAAATCGGCGAAGCGTTCGCCGCCGCAGAAACGGCAATGAAACAATCGTTAATGGGCGGCGGGTCAAGTTCAACGGCAATGGCGTTTGTCCGTTCAAGCGGCTGGTCGGTTTTTCTGTGTTTCGGCATTGCATTAGCATTGGTTGGCGTGCAGAACTATTTTTTGAAAAAACCGCTCTTGCCGCCGGAGCAGTTGCCGCTCGTTGCCGCCGGTTCTGCCGCTGCCGGTTTAGCATCGGGTTTTATCGGCGAAATATCGCATCAGGTTTTCGATGTCGTCCATCTCGGCGTTTTGGGTCAGGTTGTCGGCTGGACGGTTCTCGGTGCCGCATTAGCGTTTGGAATGACGTACTTCATACCGAATATGAACAAGCAAAAAGCGTTACAGTTCGGTGCTGTCGGCGGCTTGCTGGGTTCGTTTGCTTTTCTTTTCTTCAGTATCGGAACCGAGGTTGCCGGTCGGCTGCTCGGAGCGTTTGTTTTAGGGGCGATTATCGGTTTGCTCGTGGCGTTTGTCGAAATGCTCTTCCGCAACGTTTGGCTTATGGTGATGTATGACCCGCGCAACGTTGCCCAAGTGAATCTCGGAACGCAACTCGTTACGGTCGGCGGCGGGAGCAGGGATAGTATTCACATCAATGGCGTGGAACCGAACTTTGGAACGTTCCAGATGAGCGGTAATACGATTCAATACAAAACGAAAAACGGAACGCAGACGCTCAATCCCGGCGACCGTGTGAATGTCGGCAGTGTTGAACTCGTGGTCTGTTCCAAAGACGTGTTGTTTGCCGCCTCGAAGTTTTACCCGATGAGGATGAGCAAAGTGCCGCGATGAGCCGTTCGCTTAATGATTCACTATTACCAATTACACTGATGGACTTAATACAAAAGTTACCGAAATCCGTTATTTTTGCAGCCGTTGCCGCTGTCGGCTGCTTCATTGCCGCTATCCTTGCCGAACCGCTGTTCATCGAGACCGCTCCCATTATCATTCCGCAGCCGCCCGAACCGCCAAGTCCCTTTTTCTGCTTCTGCTTTGACGACTCCGGCAGTATGGGCGGCAACAAACGGCAGGCTGTCAAAAAAGCCGCCAAAGATTTTGTCCTTGACCGAAATTTGGACAAAGAAAAGGTAGGCATTGTCGTTTTTGACGGCAGTTCGAGAGTTTTTTTATCGCTTTCCCACGATAAAAACGCTGTATTGTCAAAGATTGATTCTTATTATCTCGGCGGCGGAACAGCGTTTGCCGGTGCGCTGCACGATGCAATGACCGAATTTGGCAACGATTCGGAAATTGGACAAATCAACAATGATTACAAGTCCAAGACAGAACAAGTCAACACCAAAATTGATGAAGCAAACAAGTTGATTGGAGAAGGACGTGTTAAAGCGGAAAAAATCCCCGCGTTGCTGCCGCTATCTGTACCGAAAATTGTACTCTTTTTTACTGACGGTCAAAACGGCGACAGACCCCAAACATTACAAAAGGCACAGGAACTTCGGGAAAAGGGAATCAAGATTTATGCCGTTGCAACCCAAGACGGCGATAAAAATTACCTTGCCCAAATGACCGGTGATTCTTCGCAGGTTTATATGACCAGCGACACAAACATCGGCAGTGCATTCAAGCAAATGGAACAAAAAATCAATGCGGATATTTCTGCTGCCCAGCCTGACTTTCTTAAAAATATGAGCAAGACGAAGGCAGACAAGAGCGGCGAATTAGAAATCACCGTTGGTACGAAACGCTCTATGCAAATCATTCAGGCAACTGTTTGGTCAATGCTGCTCTGTTTGGGTATGTGTATTTTCATCGCGATTGTTCAGAACCGAATGATGCGCAAACCCCTTGTGATTCCTATGCAGTTGGCAACGTTAGCCGTCGGCGGAGCGGCAGGCGGGGTTGCTGCCGGTTTTATCGGCGATGCTGCGTTTCAACTCATTCCCGTCGTTTTTATCGGCAGGCTGGTCGGGCTTGGTTTGCTTGGTGCGATATTAGCGTTTGGAATGTCCTTTTTTATCGCAAATCTCGACCGCAAGTGGGCGTTAATCGGCGGAGCCGTAGGCGGCGTGCTCGGCTCACTCGGCTTTCTCATCATCACAAGCATTATGGCAGACACCGGCGGTCGCCTTATCGGAGCGGCAATTCTCGGTGCGTGCATCGGCGCAATGATTGGCTGGGTCGAAACAATGTTCCGCAACGCTTGGCTGATGGTGATGTACGACCCTCGCAACTTTACACAAGTCAATCTCGGAACGCAACTCGTAACGGTCGGCGGCAGTAATCGGGATATGATATTTATCAATGGTGCAGAACCGAACTTGGGAACGTTCCAGATGTCCGGCAACACCGTTCAATACAAAACGAAAAACGGAACGCAGACATTGAATCCCGGCGACCGCGTGAACATCGGCAGTGTTGAACTCGTGGTCTGTTCCAAAGACGTGTTATTTGCCGTCTCGAAATTTTACCCGATGAGGATGAGCAAAGTGCCGCGGTAGGGCGGTATTGTTATTTCCCTGTTTCGCCTTTTTTCAAAACAATTTTTCCCAAACAACTTTTTCAACCGGCAACGCGATTATATTCAATGGACAACGTTTACCTCGAACTGGAATTATTTCTTGACCCGCCGATTACCGATGCGGCTGCGCTGACGGACGAACTGAATAAAAAAATCAGCGAATGGCACAAGGCATTTGCCACCAATCCGCTTTTGAAACACAAAGTTAGCCAAGCCAAACAACTGATAAAAAACGGCTTCGGCAATTTGCCGCAACAGGCAAAGCAGGCGTGCGAGCAAAAGCGGGACGAACTGCAAGAGCAAATCCGTTTTCGTAACATTTTCGGCAGTATTGACGAAGCCGGTATCAAAGAACTGGTGAACCTATTCAAGAAGTTTTTTACCGAAACCACCATCAAGGAGGCAGCAACTAGCGGCGGGACCGAAGTGTCTTCACCGCCAGTCCAATATCAGCCTCCGCAGGAACCGGCATCCTTAAAAAGCAGCAAGCCGCCTGTTTCCTATTCTGATATGAAAACGATTGCCAAAGACTTACGGCTCGTCAAAAACGGTCAGTGCGGCAATCTCTACAAGTTGCTGGAATTGCCCCATACCGCTTCTCTGCAAGAATTATCCGCAAGGGCAAAAGAGTTTAATGATAAGGTTCTAAAGATGCCGAAATCTAATTCCGAAGCCGATCCCCTCAACAGACTTGCCGGAAAATGTTTGTTCTATTTCAAAGAGGAAACACACAAGAAAAGTTATGATGCCGCCTTAAAACGGTATCCGTTCGAGGGCATTTGCGAAAACAAGTTAAACATCTTTGCGAAGGGCTTTGTCAAAACGGGCGATACAAGATGGGGCTTGTATCAGGAGTCGATACAAGATGCCGTCAAACTCGGCTATTCTGCGGACGAGGCGGAGTATCTCGTCTATGACTTTTATTGTAACAAGCGGAAATGTCCGCTGCCGATACCGTCAAACGAACCGCTGCCGCCAGGAAACCAAGAAGAACCAGAAGAACCAAAAGAAAGAATAATTGAGAAAATTAAAAAAATAATGGTATCCGCTGGCGAAGCCGTAAAAAATGTCATAAACAAGATAACGGCAGTCGGCAAAGACGTTATCACTCAACTCCGCAAGCCGCCGGAACAGACGGTTATTCATCGAACGGAGACGCAATTCACAAACCCGCAAGAGGATGCCGTCAAAAAAACGCTTGCCGCTGTCCGCAAAAATTTTAATCCGCACACACAATACACGGTTTCAACGGTTTCATATTTGAATGGGCTCTTTGAGCAACTGGACGATTTGTATCTGCGAAAAGCGGACTTGAGCAGCAAAACGGTAGAAGAACTTTCGATACTACGCGGCGAAGTCGGTGAAGCACTCGGCGATTTGGATTACAACGCACAGTATTTTAGCAGAGCGTTGTTGGG
>JAITQJ010000079.1 GCA_031288955.1 Planctomycetaceae bacterium
CCAATCCTTGCCCTGAAATAGCGGGTCTTCCATACACCGGACTTCTTCCGCCCCATAGTACGGAGCCATCGCATCAACCCAGAGAATTACTCGAAGCAGTTCATCACCGGAAACCTTGACGTTATTATGCTCACCGCTCATCAAACGATGAACCAGCCGGCTCTTGTACGACAACTTTTTCATCGGCGGATACGTTGCATAAGCCGCCGGGTCGTGCGTACCGTAACCTTCGACCATAATGATGTCCGCCCAGCCGAAGCCGCCCTGTGCGTCTTTTCTCTCCTCGTATTTTCGTCCCCAGGTCGGGTTGCCGACAAGCGTCATATACGGTTCCTTAAAACCGAGAAAGCCGGGACGAAGCGTTGCATTAAACTTTTGATACGCTTTATGCTCCGGGTTCTGATGACACTGTCCGCAATGTTTGTCCAGTACCGGCTGAACATACCGCTCATAACCCACCGTAATATCTTCCCAAGGCACCGGTGTAATGTTTGACCGCGGACGTTTCAACGCTTTACCGGTCTGTGCCGTTACCGGCGAACGGGTCATTGATTCGTGGCAGCCGAGACAGCCGCGGGTTTCACCCGGCAAAACTCCGGTGAAACTTTTCATCGTTTGCAGTGCCAACTGATTTTTGTCCAGTAATTGAAAATGCAGTGCAATGCCTGACGGAGCAGTAAAACTCACGCTGCCGTCTTCTTCGACCGGAACTGTACCGATGATTTTTTTAACGCCCTCCGATTGTACCGGCGAAATTTCGGGACCCGATGAAACATAATTCCGCTTACTCCAATAAGTATAGGTTTTGTGTTCAATCGACCAAATCCGCAGATACTTGGCTTTTCCCCGCAACTCTGCGGGAGCGTTTTCATAAACGTTGTTGCTGTAAATCACGCCGGTTTTCGGTGTATCGCGGCTATCCCAATCGGGCCAATCTACTCTATCCGCCGCAACTTGCGGTACATTGCGGGAACGAATCGGCTGGGCATCAAAAATATGTTTATCGCCCTCAAAAACCAACTCGCGGTTGCCGTCCGTATCCATCAGCAGCAGAACCCATTTTGAAGGCAGCGGCTTGCCGTCTTTATCGGACATTTGCCGTTCTGCCGACACCAGAAAGTCTTTCTCGGAAAGCGGATACGGCGAATAATATGCTCCATAATTTCCGGCAGTATGATACGTATTCGACTCCTTCGGGTCAATCGCACCGTTGCCGCTTTCTACCCAAACGAGTTCCTGCGTAACTTTTGTTAAACCGTCGGGAAAATTAAAACCCTTGCCGGGGTCAATGATTCCGATGCTTCCACCGAACCAGTTATGATGTCCTGCTCCGGTGAACATCACCCGCTCGCTGCCGGGAATTGACCGCGCATCTTTCAGCAAATCGGGCCACACGGATTGATTGCCCCAAAATGTCTGGACTTGCGTTCCGTCTGAGTTCATTGTCCAAAGACTCTGCGCCCGCCAAAGCGGTTTGTCTGTGTATTCCCATCGGGTATAAATGACGCGCCCGTCATTCATCACAGACGGCGTGTATTCCGGTTCACCGTTTCGGGAAATAATGTATAAATTCTTATCACCCGGCTGGGTATCAAGGGACATTCTCGCCAGCACAAACGCATTAGTCGGCGGCATACACCGCACGTAAATGTGTCCGCGTGAAGTCAGGAACATAATGTTTTTACCGTCCGGCAGGTAAATCGGGTCAAAGTCATCGAAAATGCCGGAGGTCAGTTGCCGTTCCATAGAACCGTCAACCTTCACCTCGTAGATGTGAAAGTTTTTTTCATTATGCGGCTTGAAACCGACGAGAACACGTTTGCCGTCATAAGACAAGTCGGGTCGCCAAAACGAACCGTGCAGCGGTTCTTGCGGCATCAATTTGGTTTGATGTCCGCCCGGATGAAGCCCTTTGAGCGTCATTAAACGTCCGCCCGGCACTGCCATATAACCGAGCCGGTGCCGCGTTTCGTGGCGGGATTCATTGCCGTCCGGCATCGGACCATCGACATAAACAATCGAATCAAAATCAATGACAGGATTTTTGAACGCAATGCTCCGCTTTATCCGCCGAACAGCAAAATAAAGTTCCTTGTCTGTCCAATTTGCGTTTGCCGTTTTCGCTTCGATTTCATCAAGTTGTTTCATTTCGGCATCAAAACGGAGACCCGGTGCCTGTTTGACGAACCGCTCCGCTAATGCTTTCGTCCATTGGATTTCCTGTAAAATCCGTTCGAGACTCGGCTTGCCGCCGCATTGGAACAGCCATTCCGCTTCGATTATCTGTTTGGCTTCTTCACCGCTGCGGTCTTTGACGGCAGGAGTTTCCGCTTTGCGATACGGAGCGACACGTTCGCTAACCTGCGGACGGGCGTGAATTTCTCTCATCATTATAAAAAGCACTTCATACAGGTTAAAGTTCACGCCTTTGTCATCAAGTCCTTCTAACATACTTTGTGCTGCCCGCCACTTGCCTTTGTCTTTTGCAGACAATACCTGCCACTGGTTTTCCGTTAAAGGCATATATTCGGTAAAAGCGTCTCGTAACTCGTTGATACGTTTTTTCTGTGCGTCTTCGCTCCAAGTCATTATTTCAACCGGCGACATATTGAACCGCACCAGATAATCATTCGTTTCCGCAGGAAAATCTTCGCGGATAAGGCGGTGAAGTTGCACTAATAGAGCATTAGGCATTAAAGCGGCTTTCGCTGCGTCCCAAGATGCGTATTTCGGCGGTATCGGATTACCATTACAATCTTTGCTGTCCGTCCGAACCCCATTATTCAAGAAGTTGAATACGTTTGTAGATGTAAAAGTCAACGTATCCTTAAACTGAAGGGCTTGACTTTTCGGCTCTTTGGGACCATTTCCGTCCGGTTGATAAATTTGAGTGAATGTTTCGCTTTTCTTATAAAGTTTTTGCGCCTCAAGTGATTTGTCAACCAAGGTTTGTGCCGGACGGACTTTTGCAAACTCGGCTTGAATTTCACCCGGACTCAATGCCCGGCTGTAAAACCGGAGGTCATCAAGTTTGCCCTGATAAAATTCGCCTTGACCGGCGGAGGAACCGATGAAACCGGGAACATTGACCGTTACCTCGTCAATGTTCTGGACTTTATGCAG
>JAITQJ010000140.1 GCA_031288955.1 Planctomycetaceae bacterium
CCGGCGGTTCGTATACCGGACTCACCTGGGGTCCCGATACGCTCGACAAAGAAGTGCAAGCCGCCGATGATGCGATTAAGAAATCGAAATATACGGCTGCCGATGCCGGTTTGATTATCATTGATTATGCGAAACTTTCGGAAAAAATCAAAGAACCGATTGTTGCCGAGCCGTACGAGACGGCAACTCTTTGGCAGCCGACGATGATGCTGAACGCCGAACCCCGCGAAGATGTAGCAATTTTGCCGCCGGAATTTGATTCGGGTATTAAAGCCGTACGCGGAAAGCCGGATGCCGACGGTAACACGATGAGCATCAGTCTTTCGATAAAAAATCCGATTGACAAGCAAAGGGAACTTTACGAAACGGCGTTTAAGGGAAAAGTCAAAGGAGCGAATCCGAAGAACGAACCGGAATACATATCAATCGTTTTGGAGCGGGCGGAAATCGGGGCAGACCCTTTTGAATACAAGCAGATTAACTTGCCGAAACAAAGCGGCAGTAAGCCGGTTACGAAAAGTTCCGCCGACAACAAGGTTACGGCAGTGTATAAGTACGATGACACGGATATAGAGCCGGAAAAATCATATTCGTATCGGGTGAAACTAGTGGCGAAAAATCCGAATTACGGACTTTCACCGGACGTGGTTGTTGACGGTGTCGATGTGAAGAATCCAGAAAAGGAATCGGATTGGAGTGCTGTCAGGACGGTTTATGTTCCAAGTCAAACGAGTATCCATATAGCAGAAAATAAAAAAGTGAAACCGTCAAAATGGACGGCATATGCTCCGTTTGCCGTTCCGAAGGGAACGGTCAATATCGTCAAGTTTGATGATGTGGGCGGAAAAGAATTGCCGCCGCTGCCGTTGGAGGTATTTCGCGGTACCGTTTGCAATCTGAACAAACGTGAGATAACGGCAATTATACGGTTACAGGATAAGGAGAAGGATAAACCGAAGGACAGCGGCGGTAAAGGAGAGCGTTCTGCGCCGGGTGCTGCACGCAAGACGGAGGCGGCAGATATGTATTTCAGCGAGGGTGAAGAGGAGTTGAAGTCGGACATTTGCGTCGCTGATATTCTGCCGGAATTTGAGTTGCCGAAGGTTAACTCCAAGGAGTCGAAAACAACGCCGGATATGACAATTCCGGGAAAAATGCTTTTCATTATGCCTAATGGAACGCTGCGGGTGCAGGCACCGGAAGAAGCCGAGACCGCACAAAAACAGGGCAGCAATGAGCAGCGGCGTGATTCCCGTGGGGGCGGCAGAGAAAGAGGATATGACAGAGAATATGACGAGGACGGCAAATAAAGAGCGGTTGAAAGTTGCCGAAAATCAGATAAAATAACGCTCTGGTTGTACGGCAATCATCAGGTAAAATATGTTTGAACAAATTCCCGGAATACTGTTCGTTTGTTACGGTTATGCCGTCCCGCTTGTCATTTATGCGGCAATTTTCGGAATCCGCTGGAACGAAGGACTTTGGGGCAATATCGTCTCCACCGGCTGCGTCTGGTTTTCCGCCATCGTTGCCGTCGGCTGGTGGGAAGACGTTGCCGAACTGTTGTGTCTGCGTCTGCCGAGTTGGATGTTCTACGCCGACTGCGTCTCGTTTTGGCTGATATTCCTCATTACGCTGCTTTTGTTGGATTCTGCCGTTCGGGCAATGTCGAGAGTCAAAGTGTCGTATGCCGACCCCGTTGAAAAAGTCGGTAACGGTGCCGTGCTGCTTGTCTTGGCTACGTTACTTTACACACTGTTTCTATTTGCCGAAAATTTATCGCCGGTCGGCGACCTCATTGATGCGGAACATATCGCCGTCACGCTTCCCGATATGAAAGATTTACTCGTCACCTTGCCCGATAATCTCAAAAAGAAACTCGAAAGCAAGGTAAGCGATAAGAGCGAATTAGATAAAGCAATTCGGGATATGGAGCCGGCAACGCAGCAGGTGATTATATCGGCGATAAAGAACAATGAAATAAAGGGCAGTGAAATCGCGTTTATTCGCGGGGCGACGTTCAAGCCGGAACCGCCGCCGGATACGTTTTTCATTCAGGCATTGCGTATGTTATCGGCAGGCAATCTGTCATCGTTCTCTAAACCGAAACCGACGCAGTTCGATATGTATCAGGAGTTCCTCCAGAACCAACTGATGCGCCGTCAGGTGATTATGCACTACGCTTCTGACTCCAACGACAAAAAGTACGAACCCCCTCCGCGAAGAACCGAATGATGACGCAAATCGTTAAAAACATTGATTGGGTTGGTTATGTTGATTGGAATGTTCGGGACTTCCACAGTTTCGATACGTTCCGCGGAGCGACGTATAATTCGTATCTGATTCGGGATACGAAAACGGCGTTGATTGATGCCGTAAAAGCCCCTTATGCGGGCAGACTGCTGCAAAGCATAACCGAAAAGACAGCACTGGACAAAGTTGATTACGTCGTTTGTAATCACGCCGAACCCGACCACGCCGGCGGACTCGGCGAAGTTCTTGCGGCACTGCCGAACGCAGTGCTTTTATGTAACAAAAAGTGTCTGGAATTTCTCGCCGGTTATTTCGATACCAGCCGCTGGAAGACACAGGTAATAACACCGGACGACAAAATTCCGCTCGGTCAATTTTCGTTACAATTTGTCAATACGCCGATGGTGCATTGGCCCGAGTCAATGTTCACGTACATTCCCGAAGAGCAGATTTTATTTTCGATGGATGCCTTCGGACAGCACTTGGCAACATCGGAACGCTTTGACGACCAGTATGATTTATCGTACATTATGCAGGAAGCGAAAACGTATTACGCCAACATCGTTACGCCGTACAGCAAGCAGGTTCAGCGGACATTGGAATCGGCGGCGGCACTGCCGCTCAAAGTGATAGCACCTTCGCACGGCTTGATTTGGCGAAAAAATCCCGGCAGTATTGTCGAAGCGTACAAAGATTGGTCTGGCGGAAAATATCTGCCGAAAGTCCTGATTGTTTATGATTCGATGTGGAATAGTACCGAAATATTAGCCCAAGCCGTTCTCGGCGGGGCAGTGTCTGAATCGGAAAAAATTGATGTTCAACTGATGCACGTTCGGAAAACACCGGCGACCCGCATCGCGGCGGAAATGCTTGATGCGGCGGCGGTTGCGTTCGGGACGGCAACGCTGAATATGCAGATGATGCCGCAGTTGAGCGGTGTTTTGACGTATCTTCGCGGCTTAAAATTTTCACCGAAATCTGCCTTTGCGTTCGGCTCGTACGGCTGGGCGCAGTCGGGAGTGAATTTGCTTGAGCAGTGGATTGAAGAAACCGGTTGGACAAAGACGGCAGATTCTTTGGCGGTACAGTTGCGTCCGAAACCGCAGGATATTGCAAGAGCGAAAGAAGCCGGTAAAGCGTTAGCACGTGCCGCTCTAGAGCGGACTCAACATTGATGCAGCGTCTATTTGCACAAAACAGCGACCGGAAGCGGTAGTTTGTTCGGTGAAAATTGCTCTTGCAGGATTTTGCGGATTCTTGTACAATGCCGCTGCCTTAGAGGAATGAGGCTTTTGTTCAGAACACCGCCGCCGGGTGCGGCGGCTATTTTGAAGGGAATCGGCAAGGATGCCTTATTGTCATTTTATTATCCGTTCTTCGCTGTACGTTTGCTGTGCCGCATTATGCGCCGCAGAATCGTTGTATGCTCAAACCAATGACGCATACACCGTACCGGCAAATCAGCCGGCAGCCGTCTTTAATCCGAAACGCAATATCGACCCGCCGCAGCCCGATGCGGAATTGCGGCAAGTGAAAGAAAGTTTTTACAACGCTCCGGCTAACCGCAGCAGTGCAGGCAGCCGCTCAACGGCAGCACCGGCAGCGAACAACGTGAACCGGTCAGCGGCGCAGGTTTCGTTTGCCGCTGAACTCGATGCCCCCCGCCGCATTAACGAACAGCATTTACAGAGTGCCGAACCGCTGCCTCCGCCGGATAACCGCACTGGTAAAGTTGCGGGCAAACCGGTAGCCCAGGCGGCGTTTCACCATCCGCCGAAATTTGCTTCCGAAGATACCGAAACAGCAGCACGCGATGAACCCGCAAGGGAACCCGTCAGGGACGCTTCTGCCGATGTGATTCCCGCATCGCTGCCGCCGCCAGCCGCTGCAAGCGATGAAATTTTAGACAAACCGTTGAAACGGAAAAAAAATAAAAACAACGTTCAGGAAACTGAACCGGAGAACGCTGCCGCCGCTGCCGAAGACGAAACCGGCGCAGAAACACTGCCGGCGCAATCGAAACGTGCCGATTGGAAAAATAAGGTTACTTCGGGTTTCGGTTCATCGTTATCGCCGATGATTTCCGTTGCCGGTTCGCTGATTATTGTTGTGTCGCTGTTTTTTCTCATTGCAATACTGTTCAAAAAAGTTTCGCCCAAGGGCAGCCGTCCGCTGCCGAAGGAAGCCTTTGAAAATCTGGGGCGGACTTATATTACCGCTAAACAACAACTGCAACTGCTTCGGCTCGGCAACCGCCTGATACTCGTTTCTGTTACACCGGACGGCGTTTCACCGGTCAGCGAAGTAACCGACTCCGATGAAGTCCTGTCGCTGTTAGGAATGTGCCGCCGGCTCGACTCCAACTCCGCAACGGCATTGTTTCAAAAAACCGTCTCCCGAATCACGGACGATGAAATCAATCAATCGAGGCGTTCAGGACATAAACAATCGTCCCGCCGTCAATCATCGTTGGTCGATTTGTACAGCGACCCAGATGAAAGCCTCGCCGAAATTCTCGCCAAACGATAATGACGGATAAATTGAAAATCAAAGATGGAAAATGGAAAATAATTTTTTCCCGTCGGGCTGTTATGTTAACGGCTTGCGTCGTTATCCATTTTCAATTATCCATTTTCTATTGTTTCGGACAAGCGACACTGAACAATTACAAT
>JAITQJ010000226.1 GCA_031288955.1 Planctomycetaceae bacterium
CATCGGTAAATCAAAGGATGAAATCCGCGGTTACATTATCGAAAACTTCGCCAAGACAAACGGCGGTAACTCGCGTATCAAATTACGGAAAGACGGAACGGTGCATATTAAGAGCGGATACGAGGATTTTGACGAAAACGACACAGAAGAATTTAACGACACAGAAGAATTTCTCGATTACCGTTTGAACAGAACGCTCGATGAACTCCGCCCGCATTATGCGTTTGATGTCTCGTGCGAAGGAACTGTTCCCGCTGCATTGCTTGCTTTTTTAGAGAGCAGGGATTTCGTTCATTCGATTCAACTTGCCATTTCCATCGGCGGTGATACCGATACAATAGCCGCCATTACCGGCGGCATTGCGGAGGCGTTCTATCGGGACATTCCGAAAGAGTTAATCACATTTATTGATACGAAACTGACCGGCGAAATGAAGCCGGTACTCGCAGCGTTTCGCCAGCGTTATATTGCCGCTCATCCGTAACGTTAACAACCACATCGTTTTTCCCCCCAAGAAAGGAACTCAATTATGTTCGAGTCATTGCAAATCGGCAACACGGTATTGGAACTCGTGTTGGGAGACATCACCGAGCAAAAGGTCGATGCTGTTGTGAATGCGGCAAATGCCTCGCTTGCCGGCGGCGGCGGTGTGGACGGCGCAATTCACCGCAGCGGCGGTTCGGCAATTATGGCGGAAACCCGCAAAAAATATCCCAATGGGTGTCCGACGGGTTCTGCCGTTCCCACGGGTGCGGGAAAACTTCCGGCAAAATTTGTTTTTCACGCCGTTGGACCGCGTTGGCACGGCGGACGCTCCGGTGAAGCGGAACAACTCCGCTCGGCTTATCGCCGCTGTTTGGAACTTGCTGCCGAAAAGGGTTGCGAGAGTATCGTTTTTCCCTCAATCAGTACCGGAGCGTACGGCTTTCCGATAGACAAGGCAGCCGAAATTGCGTTGCGGACGGTCAAGGATTTTTTGAACGAAAATTCCGCAGGTAATATCAAGACCGTCCGGTTTTGTTTGTTCTCCGGCGATGACTTCAATGTCTATCAAAGAACCCTTAACGTGATTCACCTCAAAAATGTCTGCAAAACAGACGAAAGGAACCCCCCAATGAAAAGTACCATCAGTTTGAACATTTTGGTTGATTCCAGCGGTTCAATGTACACGATAGCCGATGATATGTCGGGCGGTCTCAACGAGTTGATTGCCGACCACCGAGATTCGGATACATTGGTTACGTACTCCATTTTTTCCGATAACTACCAACCCGTTTTTGCGGAAAAGCCGATACGTTCAGTGGAGCAATTTGCCATAAAGCCGGATGCCAGCACGGCGTTGCTTGAGTCGGCGTGCAAGATGATTGATGAAGTCGGAGAGCGGCTGGCGGCAAAGCCGGAATCGGAACGACCGGAAAAGGTGATGTTCGTTATTGTAACGGACGGACAGGAGAACGCATCTGCACCGGAATACACACGGGCAAGACTCTTTGCCAAAATTAAGGAGCAGACCGAAACGTATAATTGGCTATTCCTTTATCTTGGTGCAAATCAGGATGCGATTCAGGAAGCAAAGACGTTCGGGATTTCTTCCGACCACGCAATGGATTTTCGAGCCGACTCCGTCCATATACCAGAAGTGTGGCAATCTGTGTCCCATCGATTGGCGGATATGCTGTATTGTAAAATGGAAGCCGTTCAGAGTGTTGCTTTTGAGGATATTGACCGCCAAAAACAAGAGGACGATTAAGGCATCGCCGGAGAGAGTTGCCGTTAAAAAGCAGGGGATGTAAGTCCCCTCATTGCTGCGGTAGAGGATTGTTTTTAGATTTTTTCGTGTAACCTCTTATTTTTTAACGTTGTGCAAGGAGACCGATGATGAACAACATTATTTTGCTGACCGACAGTTATAAGGTGTCGCATTGGCGGCAGTATCCGCCGAAAACGGAGCGGGTGTATTCCTACTTCGAGTCGCGCGGCGGAAAATGGCAGGATACCGTTTTCTTTGGACTACAATACTATTTGAAACGGTATCTTGCCGGACAAGTTGTCACGCAGGAGAAAATCGCCGAAGCCGAAGAAGTGTTTGCGGCTCATTTCGGCGATAAAACGCTCTTCAACCGCTCCGCTTGGGAATATATTTTGCACCAATACGGCGGTCGATTGCCCGTTTGCATTAAGGCGGTTCCCGAAGGAACACCTGTTCCTTCGTTCAACGTGCTGATGACGGTCGAAAACACTGACCCTGCGTGTTACTGGTTGACGAATTATCTCGAAACACTTCTCGTACAGGTTTGGTACGCTTCGACCGTTGCTACGCAGTCCCGCGAAATGCGGCACCTGATTACGAAGTATCTTTACCGCACCGGAACAGCGGAGTTATGCGATTTTAAGTTACACGATTTCGGTTTTCGCGGCGTTTCCAGCGTTGAAAGTGCTGGAATCGGCGGGGCGGCACACTTGGCGAGTTTCAGAGGAACCGACACGCTTGCCGGACTCTTATTTGCCCGGAAGTATTATAACGAACCGATGGCGGGTTTTTCCATTCCGGCGGCGGAACACTCAACGATAACGAGTTGGGGACAAGAACACGAACTTGACGCAATGCGGAATATGCTGGAAAAATTTCCATCGGGAACCGTTGCCGTCGTAAGCGATTCGTTCAATATTTTCGACGCTTGCAGCAACTTATGGGGCGAACAATTAAAAGATGAAATTTTGAAACGCAACGGAACGTTGGTTATTCGTCCTGATTCCGGCGACCCGATACAGGTTCTCGTCAAAGGACAGCCGAACGTTTTTGATATTTTGTCCGAAAAATTCGGCTGTACGGTCAATAAAAAGGGATTCAGGGTATTGAACGATAAAGTCCGCGTGATTCAGGGCGACGGCATCGATTTTGAAATGCTCGACAGCATTTTGTACGCTTTGCAGCAAAAAGGATATTCGGCGGACAACATTGCCTTCGGCAGCGGCGGAGCATTGTTACAGAAATTAAACCGCGATACGTTGAAATTTGCGTTCAAATGTTCGGCGGTTGATGTCGATGG
Source organism: Planctomycetaceae bacterium (assembly GCA_031288955.1). Lineage (GTDB taxonomy): Bacteria > Planctomycetota > Planctomycetia > Pirellulales > Thermoguttaceae > WRKP01. The sequence continues at coordinate 3,051 of JAITQJ010000226.1, forward strand.
AGTCGCACGGGAAGTTTATAAAAATCCGGTAACGGATAAAGGAAAACAGTCGAAACGCGGTCGTTTGCACCTCGTCAACGTGGAGGGAGTGTACCGCACAAAACGAATTGAAGAGTCAAACGCATCGGACGATTGCCTTGCCGAAGTTTTTCGTAACGGCGAGATTTTACGGGAGTATTCGTTTGCGGAAGTGAGACGCAACATCACAGGACTCTAAACAAGCATCTCCTGTGTAAATATACTTATAAGTGTACGCGTTATCACAGGTTAAGTCATAAAAAACAGGCACGGATATTGCGTTGTTTTTGCGAAGAGGTTACGGCGGTGTCTGCATCGGCATTGGTTGGCGTGAGCCGCAACACCATCGATTCCTATTATTGGGAGATTCGTGAACGGAT
>JAITQJ010000281.1 GCA_031288955.1 Planctomycetaceae bacterium
AACTATTGACCACGCTGAAAAAATGGATTAAAATAGCATCAAAATCGCCTGCCATTTAGACAATTATCTATGCCAGCCCCTTATTTTATTTCGTTTTTGTTGTTCTTCAGCACCGCCGTCTGCGCTGCTGACACTCCGGCAGACAGCAGCGAATTAACGTCCGCCGCCCGTAATCTTTCCGATTGGAAATTAACCGGCAGCGGTAAAATCGTTGAGAATAACATTCTCGAAATCACTGGCAGCGGCAAGGGTTCCGGCTGCTGGATTTCGCCGAAAATCAAATTGCAGGCAGGCGGAACTTACCGGTTTTCCGTTGATATTCAGGGCGTTGATGTGTCCGGCGGCTATCTGCCCTGCGGTGCAAGCGGATACAGCCGCGTTTACACCGCCGAAAAAGGAATCTGGAAAACACAGTCCTACTGTTTCCGTGTACCTGACGGGTACGATGAAATACAACTGCAAGTTGGACAATGGGAATCCAGCGGAACATTTCAGTACCGTAACGTGAAACTGGAAACCGTTGTACCTGTACTGAAACTAGGTGAAACTCCGGTCGGTAATATAGTACTCGGCAGCGGCGAAAAAATTCAGAACGGTGTTTATCATTTTGATGCTTGGTATGGTGACGAAGGCAGTTTCATTCATCGTCCGTTGGACACTGTAAAATGCGGGTTCAATTCCGACCGCTTGACTTTCGGCGGCGGTTCGGAAATATCGTACCGCTTTTTTTTCCCGCCGAAAGTTGACGACGGCAAATGGCTCGGTTATTTTTTCATTAGCGGAACGGCAGGTTACCCAAGCGGAACAGTTGCCGTCAACGTCAACTATTGGACTGCCGGTACCGGAGTAATTGAAGCCCGCACTGGCGGAAGCAATAATTGGACGCAAATCGGACAGTTTGGCAAAACCGGTTTTTATACGTTCAAATTGCCGGACATTCCTTTTTTTGACAATTATAAAGACGATTCAATGCGGTACACATTTGTAAGGATTCGCGCCTTGGAGAACTCTAATTTTCAAGTTGTCGAATTGCACTTTGAAACCCCGATAGGCGGTTATTATGCTCCGCATCTACAACACGAAAGACACATAAACGCTCACGGCGAAACGTTATTTGCAACTTCAACCGGCAACAGCGTTTCTGATGTACTCGTGTTAGCAGATAACAAAATCATTGTAAAAACCGGCAGCGAAATTAAAGAATTTCCTTTACAAAAAACGCCTTTGCCCGGCAAGATAACGCAGAAAATTGAACTGCCCGGACGTTCTTACTCTCTGCAAACCGAGACGAATTCTTTTGAACGCACCGATTACGGTTATTACATTGATAAGCAAATATGGTGGGCAGAAGCGGATTGGAAAGTTCCCCGCAAGAGAATTGTACCGGTACCTGAAACAAAGAAAGAGATTCTTATCACCGCAGCAAAGAACGATTTCGAGGATTTTCAGATTGTCGTTAAAGCAAATGATGATACTGTAATTCAGGGTTTAACCGGCAAGATTTCCAACTTGGAAAACGGCAATAATATCATACCGGCAAAGAATGTCGAATTGCTTTACGCTTATTATCATTTCGTTCACAGCAAATCGGACGGGACGGGAATGTTAGCCGATTATCCCGATGCACTTCCGCCGCTTTCGTCCGAAGTGCATACTGCGATTGACATTCCGGCGGGAAAAAATCAGCCGCTCTGGATTTCTGTGAAAATACCGGCAGATGCCGCAGCGGGAACATACACCGGCACGGTTGAATTAACGGCGAAAGAAGGAATGAAACCGGCGGTGATTCCGTTTGCCGTCAAGGTTTGGGATTTTGCACTGCCGAAGGAAAATCATCACGAGACGGCTTACGGATTCAAGCCGCAACTTGCGTGTCAGTATCACAATGCGAAAACAGACACCGACAAGCGAAAGGTTATCGAAAATTATTGGCAGTTGTTTTCCGACCACCGCATCAGCATTTACAATCCAACGCCGTTTGATGATTATTCCGTGAAATGGCTGCCGGACGAAAAAGACGGCGGGAAGTCCCGCTGCGAAATTGATTTTACAAAATACGATGCCGAAATGAGCCGCGTGCTTGAAAAATATCACTTCACAAATTTTACGGTGAACGGACACGGACTTGGCGGCGGAACTTATGAATCCCGCGCGGAACCGTTTCTTGTAAAATACGGTGCGGATACGCCGCAGTATAAAGCGATGATGACCGATTATTATAAGCAGTTGGTTAATCACTTAAAAGAAAAGAACTGGTTAAACAAAGCATACGTTTATTGGTTTGATGAACCCGAACCGAAGGACTATGATTTCGTTGCAGACGGTTTCAGCAAACTGAAACATTATGCTCCGGGTTTGGGCAGAATGATAACGGAAGAACCGACCGCCGGTTTTATCAGTGCGCTTGAAAAAAATGCGATTGAAAAATCGGGGACATTTATTGATATATGGTGTCCGGTTTCTTGCAATTTCGATTATGATTCGGCGAAACAACGGATGGCACTCGGCGAGCGGTTCTGGTGGTATGTCTGCTGCGGACCGAGAGCACCGTATTGTACTTTGTTTATTGACCATCCGGCAACGGAATTGCGTGTCTGGCACTGGCAGGCGCGGCAGCGGAGTATTGCTGGTTCGCTGGTTTGGCGATCGAATTACTGGACGAGCGGACAGCAGCCGCCGCAGAATCCTTATGAAGACCCGATGGTTTATGTTGCCGATCGTTATCCGGCAAAGTGGGGCAATGGCGACGGCAGATTTATTTATCCGCCGCTCTCTGCTGCGGTGCCGGACTTGAATGACGGCAAAGTCAACTTTGAAAAGCCGGTGTCGAGTATCCGCTGGGAAATGATTCGCGAAGGCGTTGAGGACTATGAAATGTTTTATCTGCTTGACGAACTGCTGAAACAAAAAGGAGACAAACTGACAGAGGCAGAAAAGACGGAAGCAGAGAAACTTCTGATTGTGCCGGCAAGCGTGTCCAAAACTATGACCGATTTTACGCTTGACCCGCGACCGATTTATGAACATCGAAACAAAATCGGAACAATGATAGAGGGTATTTTACAGCGGTAAAGATTGATTGAAATGCAGAAAATAAAAATATATCTTGATAATTGCTGTTATAACCGTCCCTTTGATAATCAACAACAGATAAAAAACTGTTGAACCTTAAAACAGATTTGATAAAAATTGTTTCACCAATTGATTTTGGCTCTTGCCTAGCATCTCACGTGTAGATATACTATAAGTGTATGCGTTATCACAGGTTAAGTCATCAAAAACAGGCGTGGATATTGCGGTATTTTTGCGAGGAAGTAACGGCGGTGTCTACCGCGGTCATTGTTGGCGTGAATCGGCAGACAGTTGACTCTTATTATCGGGAGATTCGTGAGCGGATATTTGCACAGACATTGAAAGAACATCAGCAGGAACTCGGTGTCTTTGAACTTGATGAGAGTTATTTTGGAGCGAAGCGTGT
>JAITQJ010000297.1 GCA_031288955.1 Planctomycetaceae bacterium
TCCTCGGCGGCTTCGCGCTCGGCACGTTCCCGCCGGCTTTCAATCGCTTGCTCTTTAATCAACCGCAAAACGTTTTCGTAAGTTAACTGTTCTTCAGCACTCATCTTTTCTCCTCCCAATCAGAAAACCGCATTCTACACTTCGCAAAATGCCTCGTCAAACGACAGAAAGGCAAAGACGCATACCGTCCGGTCGATAAAACCTTGAACAATTTCTGAAACCGACACAAGGACGATGTTACCAAGCCCGCTGCGTTTTGTTTCGCGTGTTGATTTGGCGGACGAGACCGGCATCAATGTATTGACCGCCGTTTGTCTGCCTGCAATGAATTGCTATCACATTTTTTCCCGTCTTAAACGATTGTCCGTCAAAGACCGGTAATGATATGTAATCGGTAACAAAACCTTTCACGGACACCCTTTTTTCACCGTTGATGTACACTTCAGCATCCTCATCGTGATAGAGACGTAAAATCAGACTCTCCGTTTCTTCCGGCGGCAAATCAAACGATTTACGAATCCAAATATCGCTGGTGTTCCAATCCGTGCGAACCGTTGTATTCGGCGTTCCTTTCGTTCCAAAACCGCCCTGCCCGTGTTTCCATACAGAGTCATCAAAATCGGCAGCGTGCCAATCGCCGACAGGCTGCTCCGTTGTGTATGTCCAATCAGTTGCCTGCTGCGCCGCTGTCGGCAGAACCGTCCGCAATTCCGGCGGCGGATAATGCAGCGAATCATTCGACGCTTTGAACTTCGCAACATCCGGCTTGATGATTTTCCGGTCGTATGTCATCAGCCCATTGACTTCAACTTCAACGTCTGTCGTTTGTGTATAAACGGCTGCCGAAAGTCCTTTAACGATAAGCGGATGCAAACGGGCGTTCAAACCGGTGTATGTGTTCAGTAAATCACCGCGGTCTTTCAGATTACCGCCGTAACCCCAGTTTTTACCGGACTCAACCCAAGTATGTTCCTTAATCGGCAGTCCGAGACCGCCGTATTCGCCGAGAACTGTCGCCCGCTTCTCTTCAGGCTGATTCATACCGGGTCCCCGATAGGCGTGCATATCGTGCATATCACCGCAACCCCGGTCAGTCCAACCGCTCGGACCGTCAACAAGCCGCGTTGGGTCGAGTTTTTTCGTAAAATCGAGTATCCGGCACGTATCATATTGTCCCCAGCCTTCATTAAACGGCACCCAAACGACAATACTCGGAGCATTGTAATTTGCTTCGATAATTTCCGTCCATTCCCGTTCAAAATTGGCGGCAGATTCCGGCGAGCGTACAAAATCAGGGGCTTTGCCGCCGATATATTTATCGCCGCTGGGCATATCCTGCCAGACGAGAATACCGAGTTTGTCGCAATGATAATAGAACCTCGCCGGTTCGACTTTCACGTGTTTGCGGAGCATATTAAAGCCGAGTTGCTTTGTTACTTCCAAATCATATACTAACGCTTTGTCAGTCGGAGCGGTGTAAAGTCCGTCGGGAAACCACCCCTGGTCAAGCGGACCGTGCTGAAAAAGAAAGTTGCCGTTGAGCAACATTCGGGTAATGCCGTCCGCTCCCTTGCCAAGTGTTATTTCCCGCATCCCGAAATAGGACTGCACTGTATCTACCGTTTTTCCGTTGCGGACAACTGAAACGGTTAAATCGTAAAGATTCGGCTCGTCCGGTGTCCAAAGTTTCGGCTTCGGCACTTTTAATACCAGCGGTGCTTTCACATCTCCGACAACCGACGACGTTCCTGAAACACGCCGTCCCGCGCTGGCGTTCCGCTGTATGCGTGCAAACGGTCTTCTGTCCGCAGCAGCACCTTTGAACGAGGCAGAGGCTTCGAGCATATCGCCGTCTTTCAGATTCCTGATGCCGGCAGCGATAGTTAATGTTTCGTCCTTGAGATTCGCGGTGAATTTCAATTTTGCGATAGACGTTTCGTTGACCGGTTCGAGCCAAACGGTCTGCCAGATACCTGTTACAGAGGTGTACCAAATACCTGACGGATTTTTGACTTGTTTACCGCGAGGCTGCCAGTTGTCATCTGTCGGGTCATACACACTAACGGTAATATCTTGTTTACCGTTTGGTTTGAGAGCATCGGTAATGTCGAAGGAAAACGGTGTGTAACCGCCGGTATGTTCGCCGACTGTCTTTCCGTTAACGCAGACGGCTGCTTTCCAATCAACGGCACCGAAGTGCAGCAGAATCCGTTTGTCCGTCCAATTTCTTCCTTCGGGAATTTCAAAAGTCCGCTTATAAAAAAGCGTTTTGTCTTTACCGACAGTCTTTCCGACACCGGAAAGGGCGGATTCAACCGGATACGGTACGAGAATTTTTCCGTCGAATTGAACGTTTTGAATCTTATCTTTTTCAACAATAGCGTAGTCCCAGAGACCGTTGAGGTTAAGCCATGTGTTCCGTACTAATTGCGGACGGGGATACTCCGGCAGCGGATTGTCTGGATGGACATCTTTGGCAAAATCAGTTGTAATTCTGCCGGGAACAATTTTCCAATCTGCCGCATTGGCGGCGGCAGAAACGGCGAGTGCGAAACAAATCGGGAGAACATATTTAAGCATTTTGATACCTCAATGAAACACTGTACTTCGTTAAGTATGATACGTCAATTTATAAATGTCAAGCGGAAATCTTTTGGAACTCTATATCTGTTCTTACAAAAAGGCTGCAATGCCGCTGACGTTCAGATAATAAAGTTGTTTTTTACCGTTAATGCCGTTTTTGCGGGATACTTTGGTTTTTGCCCGCAAAGTTTGCCCGTTTTATTTACTTTAACATCGCCGTCCGTTCGATTATAATCGTAAAAGTCTTGTTATTTTGCGCAGAATGTACGTATTTCGGCTTTGGGGGATAATATGCCTGTTACTGTTTGCCGCTTCGGCATACGGTCAGGGTACCGCTGCCCCGCCGAACATCGGAGAATTCACCCCGCCCGCCAAAGAACCGAACATTCAAAAAGCCCCGCTTGATGCTGTCGTCGTGTTCAACCCCGAAACAAAACGCTCTATCTATCTGCCCGACGGCTGGCCTCTCAACGTTCTTGACGAGTTTCATCATTTTTTGTTTCGGGATAAGCAGCCGTCCGCCGTACCATTCATCATTCAGGATGTTTCCGTAACGGGTAAAGTCAGCGGCAACCGCATTGAAGCGAACGTTACAATATCGCTGGTGCTAACCGGCACGAACCCAAACGTTCGGATACCGCTGGCGTTTCGGGAAGCCGTGATAACCAGCGGCGCAAACATTACCGTCAGCGACAAAAACCGGCAGGCATTTCTCCTCGCCGACGGGGCAAACGCCGGTTATGCCGTTTTGTTAACCGGTAAAGACAGTACAAATAATAACGGCAACGCCGCTGTTCCGTTAAAACTGGAGTTACCGATTTGGCTTCCCGTTCGGGATAACAGTTTTACCGTTTCGTTTCCGCAAACGGCTTCATCATCGTTTTTACTGCAAATACCTGAAACCGGCATTGAAACGTCTGTTACCGGCGATGTGCTGCTCAATCAAAACGAAACGGCAGACAAAAAATCAACGGAATTGAAGTTGAGCGGTTTGAAGAACATAACGGAAATCCGCTGGAAAAAACAAGACCCGAAAAAAACGGGGTCGGCAGCTGCCGTTTTGACAGTCGAAAAGGCATTTTACGATTACAAACTTGATGCCGGTTCAACGGTTTGTGAAGCCGTGATACCGGTCAGCATTTCGGCGGGCGGTATTGACAAACTGCAAATCAAAATGCCGACCGGAACGAAAATTGATAAAGCCGCAACGGAAAAGTTATCTGCCGGAAATTATTCGTTAAGTGAAGCAGATAAAAATTCGCTTGTCGACGTGACACTGGTAAACAAAACGGTTTCGCAAATAACGCTAAAACTAAAAACTTTTCAATCATTTGAATCCAAGGACACGGGATTTCTGCGGGAGTTAACCGGATTTGAAATTATCGGAGCAGAACGTCAGTCGGGCAATTTATCCGTCTCGATTCCGCCGGAGATGAAATCGCGTTGGGAGTTAAACCGCGGCGTTCGGCAGACGGAAAATATACCTGTCGAGAACAAAGATGCAGCGAAACCTGCCGGCACTATTCCGGTCGGCACAGTAACGTTTTACGAGTTCATCGCGCAGCCTTTTATGCTCAAAGTCCGGGCGGCGTTATCGCAAACACGGACAAATGTTAAACCGGAGTTTCAGTATTACATTTCCAAAGGTTTGCTGCAATTAACAGGACGTTTCAGTTATACCGTCAGCGGTTCAAAGACAGACAAATTGCAAATACAGATGTCCGACAACCTCTGGAACATTGAAGTCGGTCCGCAAGGTCTTGTCGATACGGTGAATGCGGTACAGGACGAAACCGGTCTTTTGACGGTACCGCTGCGTCATCCGGCAGACGGCACATTTAATATCGAACTTCGGGCATACCGGCTTTTGACACCGGACAGGGAGAAAAGTCCGCCGCAAACGAAGCAGCGTTTGAGTCTTGTGCTGCCGAAAGCATTGGTAACCTGGAGCGAACCGGCACCGGTTATCATTACCGCCGCTAACGATGTTGAAATTCAGCCGATTGATGCGGGCAGCGATTCGGAACCGCTGCAAATAACAGGCTTAATGCGGCTCAATCGCCGTCCCGGCGGCGTACATCTTGACATTGCCGAAGGCTTGCAGCAGGAACCGCTGTACTATTTGAGCGAGCCGACCGGCGGAGCATTTGTTGCGGATATGGTATTTCATCGCCGGGAAGCGTCCGCAGCGATACAGACAGAAATCCGTCCCTGTGATGAACATTCGCAAGTCAAGCAAATAGTGACGTATAACGTCGCCTATTTGCCGGTTGACAAGTTGTATTTTCGTGTTCCGAAAAATATCGAATCCGGCGGTAACGTCCAAATTCGTTTCGGAAACAAAACGTTGGAACTGCGTGATGTCGCCGGCGATACGCAAGAGGCTGACTCGGAACGCTGGACGAAAAAAGTTTTGCAGTTGCCGGAACCGATGTTTAAGTTTCAACTGACGGTACTGTATTCGATACCGAAGACCGTTATTACCGAAGGTGTTACGGCATACGTGACGCAGCAGTTCGTTCAGCCGGTTAATGTACCTGTTACGGAACACCGCGTTGATGTTGCGGTTCCGGCGGGCTGCCGCATCGAGTTACCGGAAGCACAAAATGCCGATTGGACGGAAATAAAAGACCGGTTGATGCTGCCGGATATTTCAGCGGTGTTCTGGTCATCGAAAGCAGCGGAAAAAATTGTGCTGCGGATTTCTATCCCGGAGACCGATGATAATACGGCAGCCGTTGCCGAACGGGCTTGGCTTCAGACCTGGCTGACCGGTACGGTTCGTCAAGACCGCTGTACGTATTTGTTGTCGGCAAATCGGGATACAATAACCGTTACGCTGCCGTATGAAGCGGTGAAAGAACAACGTGTTTTCGTCCGTATTGACAGTGTTCCTGTAAAGCCGGAATTGTCCGCAACGGGGAGGCTGACGATTCCGCTTCCGGCGGCGCAGCCCAAAAAGAATTCCGGTCGGCAAATTTGTTTAGAGATTGATTACCGTTTTGATTCCAGTACGCTCGGCAATACCGTTTCGCTGACACCGCCGCTTTTTGAAAACGAAACGGTTGTCCGTTATGCTTTTTGGGAAGTCATTTTGCCGGCGCAGAAATACATCATCAGCTTTCCGAAAGATTGGATACCGGAGTACCGCTGGGTTTGGCAGGGACTTTTTTTTCAACGGATGCCGTCGATACAGAAAACGGATGCCGGTTTGGAAGCCGACCCCGCGGATATTGCCGCCGTTATTAAACAATCGAATCATTATCTGTTCAGCAGTTTACATCCGTCGGACAGCGTTACGCTGTTCATTGCTGACCGGAGCGTGCTGGTTTTTACTTCCAGTGCTGTTTCGCTGATTCTCGGCTTGTGCTTGATTTATATTCCGGTGCTGCGTTACAGCGGTTCGCTTCTCGGACTCGGAATTGTATTAGCGGCAGTGTTATTTTACCGCCCTGCGCCGATGCTGTTATTGTTACAGATGTCGGTTTTCGGTGTTTGTTTAGCATTGCTTGCCGGATACATACACCGCATCTTTTCTAAAAAAGATATTTGGAATACCGGCACGCCTCCGCTTTATGATACAAGTTCCGAACCGGTATTAACGCCGTTCACGACACACGAGACAGATATTGCGGAAAAACCGGACACACCGCCGCCCGGCAATCATTCGTCCGCCGTTTCGGGCAGTTCCGGGTCGGGGGACAGAAACGAATAACAGACTGCTGCGGTGTTTCAATAAAATATGCTGCGTATTTTTGTTACAATAATTATAACGTTTGTTTTTGCCGCCGCTTTGTTTGCCGGCGGTGAAACGGAGACGCTCCGTTACCGGCGTTGGTTAGCCCCGATAGAACAGATTGAAAACTGGCCTTTTCCGCCCGGTTTGAATCTTCCGGTTAACCGGCAACTTTTTGAGCAGTACGTTCAGCAATCGGTAACGAAATGTCAGTTATCGGAATCCTCGGCAGCGGCTTTTTTTAAGACAGTATTGACGGCGGACATTGACGGCGAAAAACCTTTTCCGAACAAGTCTCTGCAAGGCAGCGGCACGTTTGAATTGCCTCCGCAGCGTGCCAATCCTGATTCGATACCGCTCGTGCCGCTCAACATACCGGTCATCGGGGCGAAATGGAGCGACGGTACCGAGGCATCGTTTGTCAACAGTGCTAACGGGACGCTGCATCTTGTTGTCCCGAATCAAGCCGTCAAACGGCTTGATTTCCGCTGGTCGCTGCAAAACAAAATGCCGGTTGAAGATTCGCCGGTATTCGATTTTGCGCTGCCGTTAAGTTTGCAGAGCGAACTGCATTTTGATATACCGGAGACAATGACGGCGGCATCAACGGGCGGTATTGTACTTTCTGAAACACATAACACGCCGCAGCGGAAACTCTGCTGGATTCTGCTCGGTCAGGAAATGAAAACAACGGTATCATTTCAACGGTCCAATAGCACCGGCGGCATCCGTTCCGGCGGAAAGGTTCCGTACCGGCAAACGGTTTCCTATCGATTAACCGAACAAGGCTTGGACGTTATCGTGCAGTTTTTTTTCAGTAAATCAAATGTCCGTTTGAACGAGTTGTTTGCGGAAGTTGACGAGCCGCTGCAAATAGCCGAAGTTCGCTGCGGTACGGAGTTCAATAGTATTGCTGTTCCCTGGCAGCGGCAAACTCTGTCTTCATCGCAAATTATCAGGATTGATTTAAGCGGTGTTAGTTCTGAAATGATTAGCGGCTTGACGCTTCGGGCGGTTTCGCCGATGCAGGAAAATGCTGATTGGAAGTTGCCGGGTGTCCGGCTTAAACAGGACAACGTCTTTTGGTGCGAAACCCGGTGCGGCGTGAACGTTTTTGCTCCGCTGCAAGCGGCTGAAGTTTTTGTAACAGACGGCGTTCAGGTTGTTCCGCGGACGGTTGTTGACGCAGCGCAGCGGGAGTTGTTTACGTTTCAATTTTTCAAGCCGGAGGCTTTCGCTACGCTCAAAGCGGTGTACAGCGAACCGCAGATGTCTTATCAATCGGCAACGCAAATTTATTGGGGGGCAAACGAAATTCGCGCCAATGCCGTTTTGGAATGTCGGGCGGAACAAGACAAACACTTTGCCGTTGAATTGCCGGTTGTCGAAAATTGGACGGTCGATTCCGTTAAATGTTTTTCGCTGCCTAAAGAGTCGGGAACGTTCACTTCCGGTAATATCCTGCTGGATTCTTTAACCGGCAGCGAGGCAGACAACACCGCTTCCTGGAATATCTGGAACGACCCGGAAAAAAAGAATGTCCAAAAATTGCAGATACAGTTTAAGAGTCCTTTGGAATCAAAAAGTCCGGTTATCGTGCAACTAACGGGGCGGTATTTGAAAAATACGCAGCAGAAGTTTCAACTCGAAACATTATCGCCGGTAAAAGTGCCGCTGCGGAAGAATACGGTGCATCTTATCGGCGTGCAAATCGAAGATATTCCGTATCGTTTGCGTTCGGCAGACGGAATCAGTACCGCTACTGCGGCGCAGCAAAAAAGTTTACAGCGTTTGACCGGCGGCGTGTTTGTCCTGAATTCGGGAACGCAAACGTCGGCTCTGGAATTAGTCCGTGCTGAACCGGATTATACCGCTGAAATTGCGGAGAATGTTGCGTTGACCGACAACGGTCTTGCCGTAACGGTGTTGGTTCGCTGCCAACCGGTACAATCGTCGGCAGACCGGATTTATGTTTATTTTTCGTCCAAAAATTCCGGCGGACGAACCTGGAATTGGACGAGCAGCGATAGCCGCTTACAGCCGCTCCGGGCAAAAAAATTGTCGGACAAAGAAGTGTCGGATTTGCTTCCGGTTTTCAAAACTAAAGTCCGGCTTGAAGATTTGCAGCAAGGCGAAACCTGGGAGATACGGCTGCCGTCTTTGCAGACGGAGACGTTCGATTTGCAGGCAGCGGCGACGCTGCCGTTGGAAGAGTCGATAACGGTTCCGCTAGCGGCACTGCCGGCGGCACTTTCACAAAATGCGGCACAAAAAGCCGTCTTGACGGTCGTATCGCCGCATCGGTTTGATTATAGGATTGTCAATTCCCGGCTGCAGTCCATACCGGCAGCAGCCGCAGATTGGAATCAGTATTCCGAAATTCAAGCCGTATTCCGCTATTCTCCCGATGAAGAATTACGCCGTCCCGGTCAAATCCCGTTATCGTTACAAAAATTGCAGCCGAATGAAACAGCAAACAGTGCCTGGATTTGGTCGCTGCGTTTGAATTCGCAATACGAGCCGGAAGGCAATATCAAAAATAATACGCTGCTTTGTGTTGAAAACCGGGGCAGAAAAAAAATCAGGATAACACTTCCGGCAGGCATCAATGCAGCGGATATTTCATCAGTGTTATGTGCCGGCAGACCGGCGGATTGGTTCAGCGGCAGCGAAGAATTACCGGACGGCGGTAAACGCTGTTCGTTAACCGTTGCGCTGCCCGAAGGACGGCGTTTTGTAACAATAACGGTTGAATACGCATACCAGGATATTCCGCTGACACAGCAGCGGAAATTACGTCCGCGTTATTTGACGGCAGATGTGCCGGTTCTCTCCGGGACTTGGACGGCTTGGTTTCCGCCGGAATATGATGTTCATCTGCACCGCAGTGCATCTGACCAACCGGTTTCGCCGTATGCTCACGGATTGTCAAAATGTTTAACGTATTGGGGCAGTGTGAAGACATTTAATCTGGTATCGGCGGAGGATTGGCGGCGGCTTTTTACGCAGCGGCAGCGCAACAGTGAGGCGGCAGAAATTGCGGACAAATTTTTTGCCGAGATGGACGCAGCATTGAAAAAGAATCAGATAACGTCTTGGGGCAATTTGCTGAAAAATGATAAAATCCTTGCGAATACCGTTTTCCGTATCGGCGAAGGTACCGATGTCAAATTGCTGGTTGATAAACAAGCGTTTCGTCTTATCGGCATTACGCCGGCAACACCGGTTAGCAGTTTGATTACCGCATCGCCGGCACGTGCCGGTTCGTTGAGTGAAGAATTGTTTGACCAGAGCGGTTTGGTGCTGCTCGTGTCTTCCCGGCTGCGTGCCGATAAAGTCAGAGAATATACGCTGGGCATAACATCGCCGCTGCGGCTGCCGCTGTATCGGGATATTCAAAGCGAACGTGCAGGGCATTGTGTCCGTTCAGTTGCGGCACAG
>JAITQJ010000312.1 GCA_031288955.1 Planctomycetaceae bacterium
AGCCGGTTAGAAAAAATCCGGTATCTGCATCCGCCGGAAAACTCTGTTGCGCAGCTCCATCACGAAGCGGACGAAAAGCCAGCCGGCAGCCGCGATGAGCGGTACAAACAGCAGGAACATCAGCGAGTCCATCGGCGAATGAATCCCGACAGTCTGCGGCAAATCAATCGGACGGATTTCACCGTGAACATAGCGGAACGTTGCATAACCAACAATAGACGACAGCAGGCACGGCAAAATAGCGGACAGTTCTAATGCGGTACTGGCATAAAGCATTTCGACAACGTAAAAGGCTCCGCCGGCAGGGATTTGAAAGATGCCGCCGACTGCCCCCGCAGCACCGGCAAGGAGCAGTGTCCGCCGGTTGGCAACGCTCAACTGCGCTCCGTAAGAAATCGACGAGGAAATCCAAGCCCCGAAAAGCGTAACCGGTCCTTCCCAACCGGCACTTCCGCCGCTGCCGAGCGTCAGAAAACCGGCAAGAGTTTTTGTAACAGGAACACGGCTGCGCAGCAAACCGTTACGGAAATGATATGCCTGAATGATATGGTCGGTGCCTTCGCCGGCGGCAGCGGGAGCAAAAGACCAAATCAGAAAGCCGCAGAGGAGTCCGCCGAGAGCCGGTATGAGCGGAATCAGTATCCAATAGCGGGGCAAAACGAGGGAGCCGAAAACGTCTTGCCGCTCGGTGCGCTGCCAGGGATTTTGCACGGACACTGCGGGAGTGCCGCCGTTTTGAGAAATATAATCATCGGCGGCGGGCATCTTGATTCCGACCGCGGGATAGACGGTGTGGACGGAGGCACGGACGTATTGGAGACCGGTATAAATACCGGCGGTGAGGATACCGGTGATACAGCCGACGGCAATGCAATAGACGAGCATTCTGCCGGAGGTTTGCCAATCGAAGCGTTGCTGCAACCGTTCAGAAAACGATTGTCCGTGATTATATTTTCCTTCCATAACAGCATTGCTAATGGCAAAGTCCGGCGATACCTGCGGCTGATTATAACATAAAAAACGTCATAAGGTTCTTCACGCAAAGCACCGCACATCAGGAAACAAAAACCAACGCTGCCTACTGAATAAACTTTTCCTCGCCGCCCTTGCCGCTGTGGACGGTAACTTCGCCGGCATCTTCCAACTTGCGGACAATGTCCACGATTTCCTGCTGCAAACGCTCGACATCCGAAGAACGCTGCGGTCCCAGATATTCCATCTCTTCTTGCAGCATTTTCGATGCCCGCTTCGACATATTGCGGAATATCTTCTCTTTGAGGTCATCGCTCGCTCCTTTGAGAGCCAACGCCCACTGCGAACTCTCCACGTTTTTGAGAATCGCCTGAATGTCCTGGTCTGCCAGTTTGAGAATGTCTTCAAAGACAAACATCAAGCGGCGTATCTCTTCCACCAATTCTGGGTCGTCCTGCGACAGGTTTTCCATAATTTCCCGACCCGTCTGCCGGTCAATTACGTTCAAAATCTCCGCCACGCTGGCAACGCCGCCGGCACTTTCAAGTTTCTGGTTCATCAAACTCGACATTCGGTTTTCGAGACCTTTTTCGACTTCCTTAATCACCTCCGGGCTGGTTTGCTGCATCGTTGCAATGCGGCGCATCACCGCCAACTGCCGCTCCGGCGGAAGTCCATTGATGATGTCTGCCCCCTGCGATGGACGAAGATGCGTTACAATCAATGCAATCGTCTGCGGATGTTCATCAACGATAAACGTCAAGAGGTTTTCGCTATCGACTTTTTGCAGGAAACCGAACGGAATCGCTTCAAGCGAACTGCGGACACCATCAATAATGGCGGTTCCGTCGGCTCCGAGTGCCGCCTCCGCCAATTCCTGGGCAATGCCGAATCCGCCGATGCTTCCGACGAGTTTCGACGGATTTGCCCGGCTGAATTCGCGGATAACGTTTTCCTGTTCTTCCGGCGTAACCAATCCGATGCGCGAGATTTCTGTCATCACGACTTCCACCTGTTTCGGGGCAAGCCGCACGAGAATCTCTTTTGCCTGGTCTTTCGGGATACTCACCAGAAAAACCGCCGCTTTTCGGATATTGTTCTGCGCCATTTTGGTTTAATTGAGACTAATGACTCTCACGCCTAATTTTCCCAATTCGGTTTTTTCGGCAATTCTCGGAGAATTGATATAAACCGCATAATCGTTATCGGCAAACATTGCCTTCAAACTTTGAATTGATTCTAAAATGACGGGAAACGGCGAGTCGTCGGCAGCCGCAACGAGCAAAACCGGCGGACTTTCCGGCAATATCTGACGGACAAGGCGATACCCCAGCGATTGCCAGTCATCTGCCAAATACCGGTTCATTGCCGCATCGTTCCCCAGCGCACCGAAATGCGAAACGACATAAACGGCATCGGTTGTCTGTTCCGGTGCTGCGTCAAAATGGGCAATGCCGTGTACATATTGCCAATTTTCCAACGTTACCGGCGGTTTGCTGGTTCGGAACATTCCTTCACAACAGGTGCCGAGATAAAACTTTTTCGGCACATCCCGCAGTGTATCCAAAAGTTCCGGCGAAAATTCGTTCGGATAAGACTGAAAAAAGAGACACTCGTCAGGTAATATAGCCGGTATTGCGTCCGCCTCTGTTAACAGTACCGCTGCGGTTCCCCGGCGTTGATATTCGGCGAGATGCTGCCGGAATATCTGCCGGAATTCCCGGCGATGCACCCGACCGAAAAATGCCGCCTTACCGTTTGTCATCTGATATATTCACGCTTACAACGTTGTTTATTATCCGTTTTTCTGCCGAAAGAGCAAGCAATAGACCGGCAAAAGGCAGATA
>JAITQJ010000343.1 GCA_031288955.1 Planctomycetaceae bacterium
TTTCAGTGAGGTTTAACAACGATATGAAAAAGTCATTTTTCCTTCACCGTTCCCGCAGCGGTATCACGTTAATTGAAGTCCTTGTGTCGGTGTTTGTCATCGGCATCGGCTTGCTTGGCGTGATGGCTGTTATTCCGTTCGGAGCGTATCAGGTTTCCAAAGCAGAACAGGCAAAATATACCGCCAATATGCTCGCCAATGCTGCGGAGACGTTAAAAATTCGCGGATTAGCCCATCCGGCTAATTGGGGAATTATTGACGCATTATCCAGTGCGGAAACGCCGATTTATCCGGCAACTGACAAGAAATTAAATTGCTCCAAAATACTGTGGATTGAACCTTACAAAATGACCGACCCTGCGGAGCATATTTTCCGTATCGGGGCATTGTTTAGTCCGCAGGACGGCACTGACAACTGGAAAGAATGGATGCGGGGACAAGATGACCTTGGATATAAAATAGATGAAACAACAAATAGACCAGCGGTTAAGAAAGTCAATAACGGAATAATAGAATACCTAGACCTAAAAAGTACCGGTCGTTATACTTGGTTTTTTACGTATCAGCCGAAGGCAACGGAATCGAATTATATAAGCGGTTTGACGGATAAATACGAAGCGACGGTAGGTGTTGATATTCTCGGCTGTTATAACCGGATACCCGGAGACGACCAGCAGGTTGAAGTTACGGATTTTACGCCGACGCTTAACGGAGGAGTTTTGACGTTAAAAGATGACAAGGCGGAAGAACTGTCGCAAACGAAGTATATTTTGGTAACGTGGGACGGTACACCGCCGGGCAGTGCCTGGTGCAAGGTGTTATTTGCAAAAGAGAAAAATGTAATGGTAACCGGTGCATTGGCGAATTTTGATTCCGCAACAAACCGTCAGGTGTATATCACCAACGGCGTGCTGTATCACAAGCAGGTACAAGGAGTAAAAATTAAGGATTAAGCGTCAATGGAAATATCCTTTGCGAATAAGCAAATTCAAAAAATTTGCACAGACGAGAAAACTGCGAGAAAAGAATTAGGGCGAACTGGGGCAAAGATTTTGGAAAGACGGTTAGCACAGATGACCGTTTCGGAAAACTTGGCTGAATTGCGGTTTTCCGATGGAAGTTGGCACGAGTTGTCGGGCAATCGCAAAGGAGAATTGGCGTGTAGTTTGTTAGGACTCAAACGTCTCATTTTTGTTCCGGCAAATCACCCAACACCGGCAAAACCGGACGGCGGTTTAGATTGGTCAAAAATCACCGCCGTGATGAATGTCGAAATCGTTGATTATCATTGAAAGGAAAAAATAATGTCGTTAACACTTGACAGTCCGAAACGAGTTCGCCCGAAGGGAAAGATACTCAAAGGTTTGCCGTTTAAGCCGAATTACATTTACCTTATGCCGCCGGGAGAACTCCTTACGGAAAAGATAGGGGAAATGGGCATTGATGCGGCTGAACTTGCGAACCGGATGCAAGTCCCTGCCGAAACGATTGAGAAACTGTTGAAATATGAAATTCCTTTAACGCAGCCGCTTGCCGATAAAATTGAAGAGGCTACGCGGATGTCTGCTGCTTTTATGATGCGGGTCGAACAGAGTTACCGTACGAAATTGGTATTTGCCGCAGAACACCCGGAAATTCCGGCGTATCTCGGCGAGGAAATCGTTAATCAGCCGAAAAAACGTCAACGCCGCAGCGGTGTCGTGCTGCTTGTGGTGCTTGCCTTGATGGCACTTTTTGCGGCTCTGGCGGTAACCTTTATGGTGATTACGACCAATGCCCGGAGAAGTGCCGAACTCGCCGCAGAGGCATTGATTGCAGGCAGTGAATCGCAAAGTTATTTAGCCTATCTGACACATAACGGTGATACTGATGCGGCAATGGATAAACTCCTGACCGGCGGTCTCGACAGCGTTATCGGTCCGCATAGTATTCTTGAAAATCTTTACGGTCAGCCGCCGGTCGAAGAAGAAATTAAAGGCAAATTTACTGACACAAACATTAAAGCCGTTTTTACGCTGCCGAAACCGACAGACAGTACGCCGGCACTCTGCGGCAACGTTGTTACACTGCATCTCGATAAGCCGGACGATATGCCGGAAGACGAATATAACCGGCTGCAATATCAAAGCACATTCATTATCGGCGAAGATGGTATAAACTGGACGCTTGCGGCGATAACGGTATTAGATGACGCATACAAGGATACCTCATTCAGCGGCACATACATTATCAACGCACCGGCATTCAGCGGGACGGGAGCGGGCTATCCGCCGGCAGCAGAGACAGAGAACAATAAGCCGCTGCTGTCGAAAACGGATGATGAAAAAACGGATGATGAAACAACTAACCCCAAACCGTTTGCGCTGCGTCCGAACATTCTCGCCCCCAACTCTGATGGTACACAGGCATACAAGACGCATTTAGAAACCGATAAGCCTTTGATGAATCCCGATTACACCGCAGCGGATTATATGACAATGTTCCTCGCCTGGAACGATGTCCGCAA
>JAITQJ010000374.1 GCA_031288955.1 Planctomycetaceae bacterium
CGATACGGACGGTCATAACCGATGCCCAACAGGACAATCGGCATCTGCAATTTTGAAGCCAGATAAACGGCTCCCGGTGCCATTTTCCGTGCCGGTCCGCGGGGACCGTCCGGCGTGAACGCCAATACGTCGTGTTCCCGCAGCGTCAACATCTCCTTGACCGCTGCCGAACCGCCGCGATAACTGCTGCCGCGAACGCATTTCATACCCAAAAACTGCGCCGCCTGATTTACCATTTCCGCATCACCGTGCTGACTCGTGAGCATTGTTACAGAACTATGCCGCCGAAAAACAAGCGGACAGAGGATATGCTCGTGCCAAAACATTAAAATATAATGTCTTTTGCCGATGTACGGGTCAATTTCCGGGTCGTAAAAAGCCCATTTGTAGTCCACCGTGCCGATAAATGTGCGGAAAAGCATTGTTCCGGCAAAACCGGCGGTGCGGAGGAGAAAAGGGCAGATAATTTTCATTTTGCGGTTGAAAGACGGCAAAAAATAGCGGACAATGAATAAGAAAATACTTATTAAAATACATCTATAGTCGATTATAACACAATGGACACAAATAAAAAAGTCTTTGTTACGGGCAGTACGGGTTTTATCGGTTCGGTATTGGTTGAAAAACTCCTGAAACGCGGATTCAGCGTTCGGGCATTGACCCGGTCAAACAAAACATCCGGGGACAAAAACCTCGAATACTGTCTCGGCGACATTAACAATTCCAAGTCGCTGCAAGACGCTATGGACGGCTGCGGATACGTGTTTCATCTTGCCGCTTACGCTAAAAACTGGGCGAAAGACATCAAAACGTTTGCGAAAGTTAACATTGTCGGTACACGGAACGTGTTTGCCGCCGCACGAAAACACGCTGTCGAACGGATTGTTTGGACTTCAACGATTGTAACGTTCGGACCGACTCCGCCGGGGGTTGTCGGCAACGAAATCTTCTTCCGCCGCGACGAAAACTGTTTTACCGAATATGAGCGGACGAAGACTCAAATGGAAGCCGAATCGCTGTACTGGCTTTCCGACGGACTGCCGCTGGTTATTGTAAACCCGACCAGGGTTTTCGGACCAGGCGTGATGTCGGAGTCAAATTCGGTAACCCGATTGATTGACGATTACCGCAAAGGACGTTTTCCGTTTCTTCTGAATTGGGGACGCAATGTCGGCAATTACGGTTATGTTGATGATGTTGCCGAGGGACATATTTTGGCAATGGAACGCGGGACAGTCGGTGAACGCTACATTCTCGGCGGCGATAATGTTTCCTTGAAGGACGTATTTGATACAATAGCAAAAATAGACCGCAAACAGCGTTTTCAGATTAAAATGTACTATCTGATACCGCTTTTGGCAGCGAAAATTTTTGAATTGCGGGCAAAGTTTTTCGGCATTTATCCGCCGATTACGCCGGGTTGGATACGGACGTTTATTACGGATTGGGTGTTTTCGTGCGACAAAGCAAAAAACGAATTAGGCTACAAGCCGATTCCCTTTGAAGATGCCGTCAGGAAAACCTGCGAATGGCTCGACGAAAGAGATAAATCATTAAACCGCAACGCTGACGACTCGTATCCGGCATAACGGTTTGGGGTTTTATTAACGAACTATAATGATGCAAACATTTGGTGTCATCGGCGGTATCGGCAGCGGGAAAACGGCGGTATCGGAATTATTTCATCGGCTCGGCGTACCGGTTATCAGTGCTGACCGTATCGGTCATAACGTTCTGGATTTGCCGCAGGTACTTGCAACGTCCCGCTTTCGCTGGAAAGGTTCTGTTTTCTTGCCGAACGGAAAAATTGACCGGAAAAAAGTTGCGGACATCGTTTTTACTCACCCTGCGGAATTAACGTTTTGGAATAATCTGACGCATCCGCTGATTGCCGATGAAGTGAATCGTCAACTGAAACAAACACAGCAAAGCGGTGCGGAACTCTGCCTGATTGATGCACCGCTGTTATTAGAATCGGGCTGGGACGCAATTACGGACAAGATCATTTTTGTCGATGTGCCGTTTGAAGTCCGTTTGCAGCGGGCGGTAAGCCGGGGTTGGAAGGAACACGAATTACGCCGCCGGGAAGCGGTTCAATTTCCGTTGGAGCAAAAGCGAAGCAGGGCGGACTACATTATCGACAATTCCGGTGTATTCAGCGCAACACAAGAACAGGTACAGCATTTGCTCAACAAAATCGGGGCAATAATTGATGGAAATGCAAACGATTAAGCCGTACCATAATGCTAACAAGTCCGGGAATCAGCAGCATTGACGGGTGAATCAAGACGATTTATCCAGCCAAGCCTTGGCTTCGTTCAGCGTCGTAATTTTGCCGTCAAGTTGCTGCTCATAGACTTCCTGTAGAATTTTGCCCATTGACGGACCAGGCGGATACCCCCACGCAATTAAATCACGTCCCTGCAATACCGGCTTCGTTTTACTCTCCCGTATGTCCAGTTTTTCCGCAATTTCGTCCCACGTACTAATCCGGTGCCGCTCCTTACCCGTTGTGCTGCCCAATGCGTCCGAACGGCAGACCGCTGACCACATTCGGATATTGCTCGGTT
Organism: Planctomycetaceae bacterium; assembly: GCA_031288955.1. GTDB lineage: Bacteria > Planctomycetota > Planctomycetia > Pirellulales > Thermoguttaceae > WRKP01. Next base: position 2,571 of record JAITQJ010000374.1, read on the forward strand.
CCAGACGCACCGCCAAACGCCGTACTGCCGCAAAATCCGGCACCGTATCCCGCGGTATCGCTGTATGTGCCAAATGTTCGCGGACAAGTATCGGTACGTGTTCGATAATTTTATTCGGACATTGCAGTTTGCTCAAAAACCGGCGGGCAAGCGGTTCTCCTTCGGCAGCGTGATTTGGCGACCGCCACCGACCGTCCTGCATTACCGTTGTTGCCGGTTTACCGAAGTCGTGACACAACGCCGCAAACATTAAAATTGTCCGTTCACTGCGTTCCAGTTGCATCTCAGCGGCAATCGCTGCGGCAGCATCACAGGTCAATTTGGTATGCGTGAACACATCGCCTTCGGGATGATAGAGCGGATTTTGCTGCACGCCGACAAGTGCCGCCAATTCAGGAAAACATTCAAGCCAGCCGGTATCTTGCAGCAGTTGCAAACCTTTGCCGGGATATTGTCCTTTCAACGCCCATTTTTCCCATTCAGCCCACACCCGTTCGGCAGAAAGAGCGGCAAACTCCGGCAACACCTGACGGCAAAGGGCAACGGTATGCGGTTCCATATCGAAACCGAATCGGGCAGTAAACTGCATTCCCCGCAGTACCCGCAACGGGTCTTCGCAAAAGGCTTCGGTTGGAGCGCGGAGAATTTTGCTGCGTAAATCGGTTCTGCCGCCGAAGTAATCGACGACCTCATTACTGCCGCCGTCTTTCAAACGGATGCCGATAGCATTGATGGTGAAGTCCCGGCGGGCGAAAGCCGTTTTGGGGTCGAGATTCGGGTCGGATATGACATCAAATTCTTTATGTCCGTTTCCGGTTTTCGATTCGGTTCGGGGAATACTAACATCAACGGTGTTATTGACTTTAACGGTACCGAAACTTTGTCCAACGAGGTCGGTATGAAACCGGGCGTTTCGGAGTATCTGAACGATTTGCCGGTATGAAAGACCATAAACCTCGATGTCATAGTCCTTTGTTTTGGTACCGAGAAAACAATCCCGCACACATCCGCCGACGAAGAGACAATCGCTTGCTCCGCCGTTTCTCAAGCATTCAACGATACGCCTCGCAATCGGCGTTGGAGAAAATTGATGTTCGATGCCCGAATTATAGCCTGAAACAACATAGACGGCAAGTTGTGTCCGGCACCGTTGACAATCAGCCGTCTTTGTTATACAGTTAACGGGACGGCACCTTATAGTCTCGAACCCGATATGAAACATATTGCGATTGTACTTAGTCTTTTGACACTCGGTTTCACTGCGGCAGAAGAAAATACCAATGAAGATGCGGCAAAATCAGTTGCCCTGCCGCAGGCACCCGCAAAACTGCAATCGGACGGCAAACTTATTGCCGAATACCGCTATGCCGATGTGCCGAACAAGCCGTACGTAACAACGCTGCGGACTCCATCGGGAAAAAACGTACTGCGGGATGCTCCGCACGACCATAAACACCATCACGCCTTAATGTTCGCCCTGGCGGTCAACGGCACAAACTTTTGGGAAGAAGCCCCTAATGCCGGTAAAGAAATAACGGAAAGCATTTCCGCTCAACCGTCGTCGCTAAACACGTTTGTCGTCTGGCAAAATGCTGCCGGTAAAGTGTTACTCAAAGAAGACCGGATGATTTCTGTTACAGGAAGTCCAGAAGTTACGCTGCTTGATTGGCAGAGCGTTTTGAAACATCCGACAGATTTACCGAACGACCCGCCGGTTGACTTCGACAAAAGCGCACATCATTATTACGGTCTGGGAGTTCGCTTTGACCAATCAATGGACAAACAGGGCAGATT
>JAITQJ010000398.1 GCA_031288955.1 Planctomycetaceae bacterium
AGAAAATCTATACAATATCGTCAAAAAATTATTCAAAAATACGTGAGATGCTAGACAAGAGCCAATTTAATTTGTTTCTCAAAGAATGTGAGTTCCGCTTCAATTACGGTCAAGCGAAACAACTATTGACCACGCTGAAAAAATGGATTAAAACTACATCAAAATCGCCTGCCTGTGAGGAAATTATCTATGCCAGCCCCAACTTTTTTAGCGTAAAAACGTTGCCCTGCCGAGAGCTGGCGGCTGTGCCGCCGGTTTTACTCCGCCAGCAAAAGTCGGGTTTTATCCGTTTTACTTTGATAATTTTCCGGCAAACAATCGTATATCGCTTCTGTTACAGCCCTTACGTGGTGGGAATGTCCCTGTGTATATGGGTCTTTTGCTTCAATAGGCTTGTTCCGTAACCTGTATTGTCAATTCCCCGTTGAACGTTGGTTTATTTGACGTTGACCTGATTCGCGGCAATCGGTATTCTGCGTTTGTATCAGGTTTTATTATGCCGTCAATGGAACATTTACTTTCGCCCCGCTGGTTTGCAGGCATCAGTATTTCTGCAACGTGCCGCCGTATCGAATCCGCTGTCATTGGAATCCACGGACAAGGCAGCGGTGCGCCCGTCGAAATCCGAAAAACGATTTCCTTTGACATTCCCCGCGAAATTACCGCCTCGTTCAACGAATTACAGGAAACGTTTAATGAATCCTCCGCCTCTTTAGACATTACGCTGTACCATCACGTTCTGCGGGAACTTGCCAGCATCGAAGAAGAAGCCGTTAGCGAACTGCTCAATGAAGCCCGGCTGACCGCTAACGACATCATCGCTGTCGGCGTAAATGATGCCGGCATCCGCTCTGCAACAACACAGGGGCAGTTTTATATGGGACTTTGCGATGCCCCGTATTTGGCAGAGCAAACAGGACTGAATGTCGTCGATAATTTTCCGCTTGCCGATATTGCGGCGCACGGCAGCGGCAAACCGCTGCTTCCGCTGCCGGCTTGGATATTTTTGAAATCCGAAAACCGCAACCGGCTGCTGCTTGACCTGGGACGGACTGCCCGGCTGACGTTTATTCCGAAAGCGGAAAATGCTTTTTCCTATCAAAAAATTACACATCTGGACATTACGCCTTGCGGCAGTTTGCTGGACACGCTTATTTGGCAATTAACCGGCGGTAAAACGGCGGCAGACCTCGGCGGACGCTTTGCTGTACAAGGGCAGCAAGTTCCTGTGCTGCTTGAAAGACTGCGGAATAGTTTTCACAATAACACGGAAAACAGTTATCTGAAAACTGCCTTGCAGACAGCGGCAGCGGCAGCACACGAAGGACATCCGCATCAGGATATTTTATGTACAGTCTGCACATTTATCGCTGAATACATTGCCGGTCAGTTGCCGATAAATGTACCGGTTTCGTCAGGCGATAACGAGATATTCATCACGGGCGGCTGCCGGCTGCACGGGTTATTGATGAATATGCTGTCAAGTCAGTTGGGCAGCCGGACATTAACGCCTATATCGCATCTTGGAGTTCCGATGGACACATTTGATTCGCTTTGTACAGCGATGCTAACGTTGTTGACGATTGAACACATACCGGGCAACTTACCGCATCTGACGGGCGGCGACAGCACAAAAACATTGGGACGCATAACGCCGGGTTCGCTGCGTAATTGGCATCGTTTGCTATGCGAAATGGCAAACACGAAACCTGCCGCCGGGACATTGCGCCGTGCCGCTTAAAGAAAAGAACGGCAGAGCGGTTTTCAACTCTGCCCCGCTCATTTTTCAGCGACCGTTGCCGTTACATAAATTTCCGGCTGCTGCCCTTTGTTGTCCGTCTTGATTTTCACTAATGCCTGCAATTTGCCGTCGGGAGGGAATTGTGTATTTTTGTACTTTATCGGCACAAGATACATTACTTTCGGCGGTGTATCGGCAGCGATTTCAAACGGGATTTCGATTGCCGGATTATCACACGTTATCTGTGTAATCTTAAACGGTTCCGTCCCCCGCAAAACGATATTTTTCATCGGCGGTTCTTCACCTAATTTCAGCGAACCGATAAAAACCGTCGGCGGATTTACCGTAATGACCGAACCGACAGTTGCACTAACGGCTATCGGAATTTCCCGCCCCGCCGCATTGTTTGTTACCAAATACAAATTGTCGGCGATAATGCCGCTGCCTGTTTCACTGCTTAATACAACAGAAACCGTAAACGTCTTTTTGCCGAGTTGTATTTTCGTGTCTATTACTTCCGCCCGGATATTTTTATTGCTGCTCTTGATTTCGAGGATACGCCAACTGCTGTTCTGTCCCGCATATTCAACGGTGAACGTCCGTTTGTGTTCTCTACCAACTTCGACTTGTTTGTACATCACGCTTTCAGGTTTCACCGTGATGTCTGTTCGGATGTCGCCGCTGACGTTAAGCAAAATCTCTGCCCGGTTCGGTTTGTCAATCACGACGCTTATCGTGGCATTCCGCTTGCCCTCAAACAAGTCTGTTCGGAACTGTGCCGTGATGACGGCTTCTTCATAGGTACGCAACTCCCCTTTACCGCCTTCAAGAACGGGCGTGGTACAGAGGCAACTGGACGTGATGCTCGACAGATGCAGCGTATCCTCAAACGGATTTTTCAGAACAAAACGGTGTTCCGTTTTCGTTCCCTTTGCAACTGTCTTGAAGTCAACCGTCCGGTCTTCTTGTTTGATGACATTTTGCGTCCAATCATCGCCCAAGGAACTGAAAGTTAAAAATTGAAAATTGCAAATAACACAAGCGGTAAGCAGCACGTTTTGAAATGAAAAAGCCTCTTTTCTTTTCCGTTCTCCGCTTTTCCCGAACCGTTGATATAGGCGGGTTTTCCGATTTTTTTTCCGGTTATTTTCCATTTTCAACTTTATTTGATAATTTCCGTTCCAACGCCCATACTGGTAAAGATTTCCAGCAGGAGTGCGTGGCGGAGTCTGCCGTTGATGATGTGTATCTTGTTCACGCCCCGTTTCAATGTTTCGAGACAAGCCTGAATCTTTGGTATCATTCCTCCGACAATCGCCCCGGATGCCAGCATTTCCGTTGCGGCTTCTGCGGTAATCGAGTCAATCATCGAATCCGGGTTGTTCGGGTCGGTGCGTAAACCGTTCACTTCGCTGACATAGACCAATTTTTCCGCCTGCAACTCTTTGGCAACCGCCGTCGCCGCTGTATCGGCATTGACGTTCAAACCCTGTCCGCTGCCGTCATCGAATAAGGCAACGGACGGAATGACCGGTATTATGCCGCTGTTGCAAAGTTGACGTATCGCTTCGGTATCGACACGGGTAACGGTTCCGACGAGTCCCATATCGACGGGCTGCCCTTTTTCGTCTTCGAGGAGCAACTTTTTGCCGTACAAAACGTTTGTATCGAAACAGACGCTCAATGCTTCCGCCTGCCCTTCAAATGACCGGATTTCTTTGACGAGTTGCGAACTGATTTCGTTAGCGAGAACCTGCTTAACGATTTCCAGAGAAGCCTCATCGGTATAACGTCTTCCCTGAACGAATCGGGGTTCGATACCGGCATTTTTCATTGCTTTGCTGATAGCCGCTCCGCCGCCGTGAACAATAACGGGCTTCATTCCCACGGATTCCATAAATACGGCATCAAGGAGCAAATGTGTTATAGCGGCTTCGTCCTCCATCAGGGAGCCGCCGATTTTGATAACCGTTGTTTTGCCTCGATGCTCCCTGATCCACTTCATTGCTTCAATCAGGACATCGGCTTTTTCCATCGCTCTTTGCATCGTCGGTTCGTAAATTGCGGTGTTAATGGGGCATCACGCGTGTCATTTTCCGCTAAATTGCGGAGATTGTCAATATCAAACGGTGAAAGAGCCGGGGGTTATCGTCTCTGTGTCTCGGTGTTTTTTTTGAGGTATCCCAAAGAAAAACCGCCTGAAATTACGGCGAAAAAAATGTCTCTCCCCATTTTTTTCACAGACCCGTTACGGTTTAGGTACTTGCATTCCTAGTCCGGGTGACGACCGGAGGGGGAAAACGGATCTCCATAATTCAGGCGGTTCTGTTCAGTGTGAAAGCGTTTCTAAAAGTGTTCCGAATTGCGCAATATCATTTTCAACATAGTGCAGCCATTTTTGCGGATGCCATATTTCGATACAAACACCGGCACCGATAACCATCACGTCTGTCTGCGGTTCAACGGCGAGGAATTCCCGAAAGCCCTCCGGCAGCATTAACCTTGCCCGACCGGCAAGTTGTACGTCCTTGTGCCGGGTCGAAAGCAGCCGGGCAAACCGCTGCAAATCCGGTGTATTGCGTCCTAAATCGCCGAGTCCCCAGCGGGTATGCACTAAATTGACACGCTGGTCGAGATTACCTTTCCAAACGGTCTCGTCCCAAAGCGACAGGCAGCCGGGTCCCTCTTTGACGATAACGCATTTGCCGGCATCCGGTTTGAACACTTTATCGAATTCGTTCGGCAACGTGAGCCGGTACCGGTCATCGATGGTACGGCGAAACTCTCCGGTAATGAATTCTTTAGTGCTGACGCTGGCTTTGGTACTAGGCATTTTTTAATCCTGGTACCATTATGGGCGAATTTCCCAATCTTGTCAAGCGAAAAATTTAATTTTTGGGTAAATTCCCCAAAAAAAATTATTTTTAGAGAAATTTGCGTCTATAAATAAAAAGAGCCGGAGGTTATTGCCTCCGGCTCTTTTGCCCGCTTTTTAAGCATTTGCTTCGCTAATCGACATCTATCTCGCCGGTATCTTTGCCTCTCCCTAGCCGGCTGCCGTTTAACAACACCTGAAACTTTCGCTTCGGAGGAACTCCCGATGCCGATATGATTGATTTGTTCTTATGCAGCGGATACGGCGATACATACCGGTCTTTGCCGTCCACCAATAAATAGAGCGACTCCGGCTTACCTTCCAATACCAAACTCAGCGAGACAAAGGCGCACGGATTCACCTTAAATCCCAACGGTTTATTCTCAACAACGTCATAAGACACCGGAATACACCCAGCCGCCTCGTTTTGCGTCCATTGAATTTGTTCAATGCGATATAAGATGCCCCAAGAGACCTTTTTCCAATCCGTCTTCGTATCGTATTTCGATAATAAATTCAACGCATAAGCATACTGAATTGCTGTCCGCATATCCGCAATACCGAACGAAAACGGCTTTCCCCGATTCGTACCGCCGAACTTCGGAATCACAAAATAAGCGGAATCCGCCGCCGGGGACGCATTTTGTTTACCTTTTTCGCCCTGCCATTGATAAACAAACGGTAATCCGGCGTAGGCAAAATACTGCGCCCGCTGTAAATAATCGGCATTGCCGTCATACTCGTAAGCCCAAATGTGAAGCCAAATCATTGCCGCCGCCGCCTGTAAATCCGGCGTATGAAACGGCGTGTCCCGATAAAAACCGCCGCTGGGGATTTCGCAGTGCCGTAAATACATCAATGTCTGTTTTACCGGAGTGTAAAGTGCCGCATTGCCCGTCAAACGGACGTACTCCATTATTTTCAACGCCTGCAACGCTGTAAAACCAAAAGAACTAACGGTATTTTCCGCTTCAGGAAACCGCGTCCGGTACAAAAACGAACCGTCCGGCTGCTGCATCGTCAATAATTGCTGTATTGCTGTCTCACGTTCGCGCTGCCATTCCGCCGCCCGATTGGTTACGAAATAAACCGTATCGTTTGTGATGTCCGAACCGCCCTGCGTAATGCTCTTCGGATTAGATAGACCGGGAAACGTTAAATCCCTGAACTCATTTAACTCGTTCAAGCGGATTAACGTTGACAGAAAATCGGCAAACGGTTTTCGCTGCCATTGCGATTCGACAGCGTAGCCCCATTCGCCGCCGTTATCTGTTTGCAGCAGTCCTGCTAACGCCTGAAGTGATAACTGAAACTGTTCCGAAGTTGTCCGCGGTGCCGCCGGCGGTTCAGCGAAGCCGTATGTAAGCACGTCTGCTTTCAGCGTCCGCATCACGGCTGATTCCTCTTCCGGTTCCGCCGTGTTGTTTCCTGTATCCGGCATCAGCAATTCCAGCGTTGCTTCAATTCTGCTGCCGATAAGCGACATCCGATGGTCGTCCGTTTGGTCAAAAGTATTCGGTGAACTAAAAGTCGGCTGCAAATTACGGTCTTTCCAACGCATAATCACGCCGGCTTTTTCCGTTTCAAGAATTGCCAAGGTGTTTGTTATCCAACGCCGTTCGGGAACAGACCGGTCATTCAGGGGCGGTGCAATATCAATCGGCGACGAACTAACATCTCCCCTGCCGAGAAATTCGACCCCCGGAAGCAGTCCGCTGCGAAGTTTCCCGAACAAACGTACGGCAACGGCTTCAAGCGGTACCCTGTCCGCATCGCTGCCTCCTTCGGGATTAACCGTACGGTTCTTTTCCGCGGCAATAAATCGCAGCGGTTCGCCGATTTCAATTCGCAAATCGGTATCCTCGCTGACGAAGTGCAGCAGTTTTTCGCTCGAATCTTCTGCCGGTATGAAGTTTGGAATTATGCCGTTGCGGTGAACGAGCGGGGCGATAATGGCAACGGGTTGATTGTTGTACAGCAGCCTCGCCATTTTGCCTTTCGAGTCAACTTCGATGACTTTACCGCGGCTGAATTCACGCCGTATCCAATCGGTTTTTCCTTCGCTGCGGTACAAAAAAACGCTGCGGGTAATGTCGGGAAAATCCTGCGGATGCAGTGTTAAAACAACGGCGGCTAAATTGCCTTCGGAATAGTCAATTGCCGCACCGAGGTCAACGCTCGTATTTTTGTCAAGCGTCAATTCTTCCGGCTGATGATTGATGCGGTATTTCAGCGGTACGGCAATATCATTGTGAACGGTAAAGCGGAGCATATCGCTCAACGTACCGCCTTCGGCTTTGTGCTTAAACGGTTCTATTTTTTGTATGGTGAACGGCGGGGGACTTTTGCGTACAAGTTTCATTGACCGGATAGCCCAGTTACCGTCGTTTTTAGAAAAACCCAACGCTAAAACGCTGAGATAATCGCTGACGTTGAAAACGAATTCGTAAGTATGCCAATCGCCGTCTTCCTGAAGAGGAACGGTTACCTTGTTCTGTTCGTGCCGCCTTGGAGAGCCTCGACTGGTCCAATAGAGGAATGCGCTGGATTCGGTGAAGGTACGGATTTCGATGAACAGATGAAATTCTCCGCCGATTTGTTCGAAAAACTTGGTAATCATCGGTTGTCCTCCGGCAGCGGTGATGTGGAGGGCTTTATCCTGCAATGCGGCTTTTCCGCTGCGTTCGACCCGCCAATCGTTTGCGGACGATTCAAAAGACATTGTCAGGAGCGTTTGTTCAACATCGGCAGCCGTCAGGGTTGGAATAAGGTATCCAACGGTCAAAGTACCGGTTAAAACGCAAAATACTTGAAAGAGGTATCGAATAACGCTGTTCATCTGTTCGGGACATTACCGCACAAGCGGTCATTATAACAGGAACGGCAGGGAATTCAATTTCGGCTTTTGTACCTTGAATTTTTCGGACATATCAAGTACAATAAAAAGTATGATGCGGACGATTAAGACATTCGATACGACTTTGCGCGACGGTGAACAATCGCCGGGAGCCAGTATGAATCTGAACGAAAAACTTCAGGTCGCCGCCGCTCTCGCCGAACTCGGCGTTGATGTCATCGAAGCCGGCTTTGCCGTTGCTTCGCCGGGCGATTTTGAGTCCGTCAAAGCCGTTGCCGATAGTGTTCGGGGCAGCAGTATTTGTTCCCTTGCCCGGTGCGTAAACAAAGATATTGAAGCGGCAGCCGAAGCGTTAAAAAATGCCGAAACACCGCGAATCCACGTGTTTCTCGCAACGAGTCCGATTCATCGGGAATACAAATTGCGGATGACACTGGAAGCCAATATCGAAGCCGCCGTTGCCGGTGTTAAATACGCCCGGCAATTTTGCAGCGATGTCGAATTTTCCGCCGAAGATGCCACACGCACCGAGATAGACCATCTTTGCCGCGTTGTCGAAGCCGTTATCAATGCCGGTGCAACAACGGTCAACATTCCCGATACCGTCGGTTATGCAACACCGGCGGAAATGTATGAGCGTATTCACAGTTTGTTCAAGCGGGTAGCGAACATTGACCGCTGCGTTATCAGCGTGCATAATCATAACGATTTGGGAATGGCGGTCGCAACAAGTTTAGCGGCAGTGCAGGCAGGAGCGGGACAAGTCGAATGTACTATCAACGGACTCGGTGAACGGGCGGGGAACTGTTCACTCGAAGAAGTCGTGATGGCACTGAAAACACGCAGCGATGTGTTCAATGCCGGTACGCGGATTGTTACGCAAAAACTCGTTCCCGTCAGCCGGCTGGTATCGACGGTAACCGGTTTGAAGGTGCCGCGTAACAAAGCGATTGTCGGACAAAATGCGTTCGCACACGAGTCGGGGATTCATCAAGACGGAATGTTAAAGAATCCGACAACTTACGAAATAATGTGTCCGGCAGATGTCGGTTTTCAAAAAACGGATTTGGTACTCGGCAAGCACAGCGGACGGGCGGCATTGGCGGACAGAGCGAAAACACTCGGCTACGATTTGAACACTGATGAATTGAGCCGGGTTTTTGACGAGTTTAAGAAACTTGCCGACCGAAAGAAGAACATTTACGATGAAGATATTGCTGCGTTGATTCAGCAGCAGATACACGAGCAAAAAACGCCGGCAGCGGCAAAGTCTCCGGCGGCGGATTGGTCTTTTGTGTCGTATGATTTGCATTGCTGCACGGGCAAAGAACCGGCGTTGACGCTGACATTGCAGAAGGACGGGCGTGAATATGTCAAAACGATTAGCGGCGGTGACGGACCGGTTGATGCGTTATTTTTAGCGATTCGTGAATTGACCGGTCAGGATATGTCTATCAAGGAATACACGGTGCAGAGCGTTACGGACGGCGAAGATGCCCAGGGTGAGACGGCGGTTTTGCTTACCAGAGGCGGCGAAGTCTTTCGCGGACACGGTGTTTCGACGGACACGCTCGAAGCCGGTACATCAGCAATCCTCAATGCCGTGAACCGGATGTTGCGATAGCGGTTTGAACATTAGACTTGTTCGGTAACTAAATTTTCATTCCGCCGTTGAGTGCAGCACAGACAGGTTTTGCTTGCAATAAGTGCTTTCGTCGTCTTATGGTAGTCCCAAATCGTAAACCGGTCATAAAG
>JAITQJ010000023.1 GCA_031288955.1 Planctomycetaceae bacterium
GGTGATGCAGTTATCGCAATGGAATCCTTATGAGCAGACGGTATCGTCGCCGGTTTTTGATTCTCTTTGGATGTTCGGCATCGAAAAGTTTGATAGTATTATCGGCAATCCGCCGGATGGGGCGAAGTATCCAAAAGAGCATAAGACGTATTTTTTGAAACACTATGAAAGTGCCAAGACAACGGACATCAATGAAAGCGGCACCGTTGTCGGTAAATCGAAAGGTTCGTTGGATACGTTCTCGTTATTTATTGAATGGGCTTTTCGTAACGTTAAAAAGAACGGTTACGTGCATTTTATTGTGCCGATGTCCGTTGTTTCGAGCGATTCGATGACGGCGTTGCATAAGTTATTGTTGGCTAATTGCGAAACGATAAAAGTATCGTCTTATAATGATAGACCTACACAGATTTTCCTTTCTTCGCATATGTGTACTTCAATCGTTGAATTTGCAAAAACAGAAACGGCGTGCAATCATCTGCTAACGACAAAACAATACCGGTTTTGGAACAGGGACGAATTAAAAAACACCCTTACTTGTCTGCAATTTACCGACAGTATCAGATTTTGTTTGCGGGGACGTTTTCCGAAGATTTCGCTGCCGGTCGAGCAAACGATTCTTAAAAAACTGTTTGCAAAGCGTCATACCCGCATCGGCAAATTATTACAGGAAGAAGGTCAAGCAATTTATTATCGGCTTGCGGGCGGTTTGTATTACAAAACGGTTACGAACTACCCAACGGGTTCAACGCAAGAAAAACCTCTCTATTTCGACAAGAAAATAGCCGATGTTGTCGGTGCCGTGTTGAGCAGTTCTTTGTTTTGGTGGTATCAGCAAATTTACGCAGACCAACTTCACTTGAAATCCTACGAGATAGAATCGTTTCCGATACCAGTGGAGAGTTTGACACCGGCAGTGATACGGAACATCGGGAATTTGTACGAAAAGTATCTCCAAGATATTGAGCGGCACGTTAATGTTCGTGAACCGAAGACATCTAAAACGTACAAGGTTACAACATACAAGGAGTACAAAATCCGTTACAGTAAGCCGCTGATAGACCAGATAGACGACTTGATATGTCCGCTCTACGGCTTGACGGACGAAGAGACGGAGTTTATCAAGAATTACGAAATCGAGTTCCGCATTGACGGGTGATACGCTCTGACGGACGAGGAAATTAAAGTGATTGAGGGGAGCGGCGGAAACTTTACTCCCCGCTCCCTGCCTTATTGATGAGCCGCTTCATTTCTTTTACCGCATCGGTCAAGCCGGTCATCAAGGCTCTGGCAATGATAGAATGTCCGATGTTCAGTTCCCGCATCTTCGGCATCGCCGCTGCCGTCAACGTACCAACTCAATCGTACCAACTTTATAGCGGCGTGCGCCGTCTTCGGAAATCGTACCGGAAACAAGCGGCAGCGCAATTTGCGGCGTACCGTCTCGCGTTCCAACCGAGACATAGACATCATACACACCCGGCTGCGTTGACGGTCCAAAAAGCCCGATGCGGAATTCGCTTTTGAGCGTTTTTTCGACCGCCTTTTCCGGCAATGCCGGCGGCAGCGTTTTGACATCAAACGAATCTTCGGCTAACACCGCAACGATTCCGCCGTCTTTATCTTTGAGCGTCAATGCCGGAAACCCGCCGCTGTAACACGGAGCAACACCGGCATTCGACCAAATCCAATCAACGGCAAACGGCACTCCTATTTTAACCTGTGCCGGATAACGCAGTTCCCGAAGTTGCAAACGGTAACCCAACCGCCGGTTTATCTGCTCTATCGTCTTGACGTTTTCTTTAAGAAACTCGTCGGGCCACCAATGTATCGACATATAACTGGCGTGATGGTCTTCAACCGACTTGAGAAGCAAATTGCCGTCCCAAGCCTTTCTGGCGACTGACGAACGAAAATGTTCGTGTTCGAGAACCACCGGCAGCGTCCGCCAAAACATATCCGCCATTTCTGCGTGATACCAACTTCGCGGCGGCGGTTGAACCAAAATACTGTCGTCCCGAAATGCAACTCCCTGCGATAAAGCATATTCCATTGCGTACCACGGTCCCTCACGTTTGTTGTCTCCCGATATATCATCGCTGATGCAGAGCAGCGTATCGGGAAAATACTTCTTATGTAAATCTATATGAATTTTGGATATTCTGTCCGATTCTTCCTGCGAAAGTCTCTGGTCAAAGCCCGTATGTCCTTCGCCCCACATACCGAACGTTCCGACATCGACAAACGCTGTGTTCGCATTGCCGTTGTAACGTTTTCCGGCAGCGGCGATAAAATTGCCGAGTTTTTCGAGAAATACGGGGTCGTCATACACCGGAGCCCAACATTTGCCGTCCTCTGCCGGTCCTTTTCCGAAGTTAAACCGCACGCCTTTGGCACCGGCTTTCTGCACCCATTCCGGCGTTGCCAAACCGCCTTCGCAGCACGTAAACCGGAATGCCGCCTTTTTTCCCTTGGCAATCCAACGCTGTGCCGGTGTATCAACAACAGCCCAATTAAACTTGCCTTCTTCCGGTTCGATGCAAGCCCAAGGCAGCCGCATATAGACCGTTGAGCAGCCCGGAAAACCGTCGAGAGAATCGGATGGGGCTAATCGTGCGCCGTAATATCCCGTGCCGTTGGAATAAAAGTGCATCGTCCAGCCCATACCGGGATTGATTAACGCTTCGCCGTTATCAGCGGGACGCACAACGGTATCTGCCGCAAAGACAGCGGCGGAACACAGCATAAAAAAAACGGGAAAAAATCGTTTCATTTTTGTAACACCGCTTCGCGGTTTTCAGCACGCCGTTTGTAGAGGAGAACGTTTTGCAGCGTCGTTTGCTGCATATCTTTCAATGTGATACGGCGGGCAAGAGATTCGGCAACCGGAATGTTATTTTGGTCTAAATAAATGTATGCTGCCGCTTTCAGCAGCCGGTCGCGAAGGACAGGCTCGTTTATCCGGCTCAATGACCGG
>JAITQJ010000031.1 GCA_031288955.1 Planctomycetaceae bacterium
ATCGGCAGCATCCAAAACCCTAAATTTTGCTTCAACTTCGTACACGTTTTTTGATTATGATACCATCACTCCGGCTGTTTCCGGTTCGGCACGCCGGACAGTGTCAAGTTGGTATGACAAAATGTATGCGTCTTCGTCTTGTTCCTCGTAGAAGTTCCGCAGCGTTCCCGTTGCCATAAATCCCAGCGACCGAAAGCACTGCAACGCCGTCAGGTTCGTTTCCCGAATCTCAATCAGGATTTTGCGGCGGTTTTGATAGGTGAGTTTGCGTACTAACTTTTGGACGATTTGCCGCGCCACTCCTTTTCGGCGGAATTCATCAGCGACGGCAATGTTCGTCAGAAAAATTTTGTTCCGGGGCGTTTCGTAGATGGCATAGCCGACAACTTTACCTCTGTAATCGGCAACGACACCGATGCAACTGCGCGACTGCAAACAGCGCAAAAACTCTTCTTCGTTCCAGGGGAACTCAAAACTGTATTGTTCGATTGCCATCACTTCGGCAAAGTCGTTACGAATCATCCATCGAACGTTCACACGAATATCCTTTTCCTGGTATAATTCCATTTTTACCGCTCCGTCAAAAAATCCTTAACTACTGGAATTATACTGTCCCTGTCCGTGTTTTGCAAGGACAAAATGGGTTTTGTAAAAAAACTCTGTTAACCGCGAAGAGTTCCTGATGAGTCAACTTGATAACACGATTCCCTGTCCTGATGCCGGTTTTGTTTTTGCGCTGCCGATTGAAGGTGCCGGCATTATTGAAAGATTAACGCAGCGGCGAACGACTAAAGGTAACGGACGGACTTTTCATAGCGGTCGGTTTGCGAACCGGCGTATCGTTTTGATTGAATCCGGTATCGGACAGGAAGCCGCCCGCGCTGCCGCCGAAGTTCTCTGCGATGTCTTTAATCCGAAATGTCTTTGTTCAGCCGGTTATGCAGGCGGTTTATCGCAGCGGCTGAAAAAGATGACGCTCTGTATTCCGCAGCAGGTTGTCCGCCTTTCCGATGGTGCCGCTCTTGATTTGACAGGTTCCGTACCGCAACGGCTTGATGTTCAGGCTGCCGGTGTTTTGACGCTTTTAACTGCGGACAAACCTATTGCGCTGCCGGACGAAAAAATACGGCTCGGTAAAAAATATGATGCCGAACTCGTCGATATGGAAACGTTTGCCGTTGCCGAAGTTTGCCGAAGACGGCAACTGCCGTTTTTGCCGCTGCGGATTATTTTTGATGCCGTTGACGAGCCGCTGATGCCGGGGACGGCGGCATTACAGAATAGTACCGGACACGGTTTTTTGCGTCTTGCCGGTACGGTATTGCAACTCGTTGCAAAGCGTCCGGCAACGGTCATTGATATACTCAAGATGTATCAGGACGCAATCAAGGCACGGGAAAAACTAACGAAACAAATTGCCGGCGAACTGAAAAGACGCTGACGGCAAGTTGACAAACGTTTGGTTTCCGGTTAGAATCCGCACTACAACCGATTTATGCGTATCGCCGATTTATGAGCAGTCTTGTCGAAAAACTCGCCGCCGTTGAAAACGAAATCATCGCCGCAATGCCGAAGATGGAGTCACTCGTTAACGAAACGGATACGTTCACACAAAAACTAGCCGCTTTCGCCGGTCAGTCTTCGGATATTGCCGAAAAAGCCGCCGTTCTCCGAAAAGAGGCTGCCGATACTCAACAATGTCTCCGGCATATCCAAACCCTTATCACCGAAGTCAAAGCCGACACCGAAGCGTTCGTTGCCAGTCAGGAAAATAATCAGCAACGCTGTGAAACGATGACCGCCGTGTTCGGCG
Organism: Planctomycetaceae bacterium; assembly: GCA_031288955.1. Classification (GTDB taxonomy): domain Bacteria; phylum Planctomycetota; class Planctomycetia; order Pirellulales; family Thermoguttaceae; genus WRKP01. Next base: position 1,814 of record JAITQJ010000031.1, read on the forward strand.
AAGCATTTCAGACCGTTTCCCGGTTTTTTGAAACAGCACAGCGGCTCGGACTTGCGCAGTCAACCAGCCTTCCGCCAGCCCTCGAAAGCGAACCGGTAGAAGTACCGAAACCTGCTGCAAAAATTCCCGAACCGGCGGTTGTCGAACCCGAACCCGTCGCAGAAATTCCTGAACCCGTTATTGTCGAGCCTGAACCTGTTGAAGAAATTTCTGAACCTGTTATTGTTGAACCTGAACCGGCGGTCGAAGAACCCGAACCCGTTGCAGAAATTCCTGCCGCACCGCCGCTGCCGGACATAACGGCTGCGCCGGAAGATGTATCGGCAGAAACAAATGATGTTTCCGATATTCCTGACGATATGACCGAAAATCTTACCGGAAACCTTGATGTTCCACCGCTTAATTTCGGAAACGTTCCGCCGCCGATAAATGCCGACGGCAATGAGGACGGCAGCGATGAACAAGATATTGAAAATATGCTTGCCGATATGATGAAACCGGTTACGGCGTAGTTGCGACTGCTTGCTTATTTTATCGAAAAAGATACAGTGGGCGGAAGTTTGTCCTTTTCCTTTTCCCCTTAACCCTGTTACGATTATGACAACAACCCCCGCCTCTTCCCGTTTTTGGTTCGGCTTTTTCGCCGGCATTGTTACGGCAGTCATTCTTGCCGGTATCCTTGCCGTCCTGTTTCACCACCCTCCGTTTTTGCAGCACGGAACTGCCGCATTGATTCGGATTCATTCCGACCCGCCGAAATTTATCTTTGACGATGAAGCGAAAAGGTTGGATGCCGAAGGATACCGCTTGAAAGTCAATACCCAAATCGCCATAATGCGAAGTCCCGCCGTCATTGAAACGACGTTAGAGGATGCCAAAGTTGCCGACCTTCCGATTATTAAGAAACAGAAAGATGCCCAACAATTCCTTCTCCAGCATCTGCAAATCGAACCTGTTCGTCATTCTGAAATCATTGCGGTTTCTATGCCCCGAATTTTGGATAGTGAAGCGGCGGTGATTATCAATGCGCTGGTCAGTGTCTATTTTGCATCCCAAAGCCTCGACGAGCAG
>JAITQJ010000085.1 GCA_031288955.1 Planctomycetaceae bacterium
TGATGTCGAAAAAACAACTCACTGTAAGAAACAGTATAGCCGGTTTGTGTTGATTCCGCAATACCAAAATACCTGTATCTATACAAAATTAAGCAATACCCATTATTCATTATTCATTGTCGATTTTTCCTTTTCCGGTGCATTGAAATTTGCCATTTCCAGCCTAAATTTTAATTTTTTACGCTAAAGATAAAGGGCTTTCAGCAACTTGGAGTAGGTATCTGGTGCGAGGGACTTGACGGCGAAAAAAAAAAAAAAAAACATAATAATACAGCCTGTCTTTCGCAAAAAGGGACAACCGTCAACGATAACCCATTGCGAAGAAGACAAAGGGGATAGAATAGAAAACTTTGGTTATGGAATAAGTCTAATATGATTGAGGCGGTGAATGCTTGAAAAATGTTTTTACCGGTGCGTCAAGCAAAAAAATGTTTGGCTCTTATTTGACTTTTTTAATCTGCACGCTACAATGGAATATGGGTTTGCAGCAAATTGATTAACACAACAGTAATACACAATGGCAGTATCAGAGACGAATTATGTATTTTTGACGGGGGCGACCGGACTGCTCGGCTCACATATCCTTTGGAATTGCCTTGAACGCGGCGAACACGTTGCCGTTCTGGCTCGTCCCTGCAAAAAAGAATCCGCCGAAAAAAGAATCGCTGCCATTTTACACCACTTTGAAACTGAAACCGGCAAAACCATTAGACCGCCCCGCATTTTCAGCGGAAATCTGCTCAACCCGGCTTGGATTGAGCAAAATTCCGGCTGGTTTGCCGACCATTGCCGCTCAATCATTCATTGTGCTGCCAGTCTGACGTTTTACGGTGCCGAAGACGACGAACCATACCGCTCTAATGTCGGCGGAACCGAACAGATTTTGAAATTAGCCCAAAAAGCCGGTATCGATGAAATGCACTACGTTTCAACGGCTTATGTTGCCGGTTCAAGCACACATTTTACCGAAAACGACCTCGACCGAGGACAGGAATTGCGGAATGATTACGAAAAAAGCAAATTCTGCGCCGAAAAAATGGTACGCAGTGCCGGTTTTAAGGATTTAACGGTGTATCGCCCGTCGATTGTCGTCGGCAATTCACAGACTGGATATACGGCAACGTTTCACGGATTTTATGCCGTTTTGAAGTTGGCACACACTTTGGTTCAACGTATGCCGCTTGGTTCAACCAGCGGACGGGGATTGTTGGCGGCACTGGGTTTGAGCGGGGCAGAACGTAAGAATTTTGTTCCTGTCGATTGGGTGACGGCAGTCTTTGACCATATTTACCGGCATCGGGAGCATCATTGTTTGACATATCATCTGACAACGCCGGAGCCGCCGCTATTGACGGATTTCGTTGATATGGTGCAGGATGCGGTAGAAACATATTCCAAATTGGCGAATACAAAAGACCGGAACATCGCGGACGAAGGTTGGTTTTTCGCAAATTATTTCAAGGAAGTACAGATTTACAAGGCGTATTTACAGGATGACCCGCAGTTTGACAGCAGCAACACACAATCGGCGGCACCGCATTTACCGTGTCCGATGATGGATAAGGAATTGATGTTGTTTTTGGCTCGTTACGCTATTCTTTCACAGTTCGGCAAACTCAACAAAGTGAAGCCGGTCAAGGCGAAAAAGGATGCGCTGGTTGCGGTGTGAAACGGATTCGGGAGAAAACCGGCGGCGGACGGTGTTTGCGTTCAATCGCCGGTGCCGGCTTGTGCTTAAAATGACCGACCTCCCTATCCCGTGCCTGATACAGCGGAGTGTCATCGTTAGCGGCATTACCGGCAAGCAGTGCCTGCCGGACTTCTAATCGTCCACCGGTACCCTTACTGCACTGCCGACATCGATTCGCTTATGGTTTTTCTTTTCTTCCACTGTGATACTTTCGGGAGTCGAAAAACCGGTGTATGTCATAGCGACAACTTGATAACCTTCCATTTGACCGTTCTTTTCCTCAAAGACAACTTTGGAAATCATCACCTGATATTCACCCGGCACTGCACCGTGATACTTTCCCTGCGTGCGTGTTGCTGCATTACCCCAGGAATCTGTTCTCCCGACGGCGTTCCAGCGGTAGCCGTTCGGCAACGCCTCTTTGGGCATCAATGTTACCGATGCGTCTTCGAGAGGCTTGCCGTCCTGCATAATGGCTATCGTAACAGGATACGGTTTAGGCATCCCGTCCGGTAACTTTTCTCCGCAGCCGGAAGCCAGCAACAACGATAATAGCGTGAGAGTTATGTAATGTTTTGTCATTGTATTGAATTGATAATTGATAGTGAAAAATTGAAAATTGACAATGAAAAATAATTTTCCAATTTTCCATTGCCAATTTTCAATTTGAAAAACCTACGGCAGCGATACGGCTTCGCCGCAGGCAATCGTTCCCAGTTGTCCCCAAACGCCGAATTGACTTGGGTTGGCATTGGGATTCTGAACGTCCCACGTTTCCTGCGACGGACCATCAGTCCCGATATTAGGACTGACCGCATTGATATTATCCGTAACAAAATGCACCGAGCCGTCAAAGCAAGCACTATTCACGCCGCCTGTGTGATAACTTTGTGCCGAAGCGATTATCCAAAAGAATGCCGAGTTGTCATACGGCGACACGGCACCGAAGTTCGGACTGTTCGGAGGCAAAAACGTGTGAAAACAGTTTGCCTTCGGATAACCGAAATTCACTGCGCCGCGCATCGACGAAGCCGCATAATGTTCTTGAATGTTCTGTCCATCAACATGCGCCCAGCCGTTCGTGTTACGGTTCAGCGCACTCTGAACCAAACCATAACCCGCATTGAATGAATTGGCATTCGTTGACGAAGCGATAATGCCGCCTTTGATTTTCCCATACACAGGATAATAGCCGGTGTTCGGCACGCCTTGACTGTCGGGTGTGGCTGAACCCGGCAGGTTTGGAGTACCGTCCGGTTTGGTGCCGGAAATTTGCTTTCCGTCGTCCCCGACCGCTCTGCACGCTTCAGCAAAGGCTATCGTGTTGCTCAATCCGTCAGTTATGTTGCCGAAATCGACAATTGGACCGGGAGACATTGTATTGAAGTTAGCACCTCCTTTGGTACTCCCTTTGAAAAAAACCGTACGAAGTTCAGTATTTTCGGCAATTTGCCTAAAGTTGTTGTCGGGCAGAAATGCCGCTCTGGCGGTGATACCGGGACCAAAAACACATCCGCCGTGATTCCAATCCTGGTAGCCCGGATAATCGGCTTCGCTGAACATATAATTGGTGGATGCCCGTCCCCAACTGCCGGCTTGTGAACCATTGACATCGGACGGACACAGCAATCCCGGTAACTGATAATTTCTTGGGTCGCCGCCGGGAGTGTTTGCCCAGGAATCCGCCATACAGTTGAAGTCGATATCCTGTGCTGCCCCTTCCTGTGTCCAGGTAAAAATACCGTGACCGTTGAGTGTAACTCCGCCGTATGTAGCCGGTGCTGCTGCTGTTTTTGCCCAATCGAAGGCATCCATAAAACTCGAATAGATGGACGCTGACTCCAGGAACGGATACATTGCGAGGTGTCCCCCCCAGAAACAGCAGTATGTTCCGTATGCCTGCCGGCGATAAGGGACTTTGTTATGGGTGTCGTGATAGGTGTGCATTGCAAGACCGACTTGCTTAAGATTGTTTGCACATTGCATCCGTCTTGCGGCTTCGCGGGCAGCCTGAACAGCCGGCAAGAGTAGGGCGACCAATATGCCGATAATGGCAATGACCACCAGAAGTTCTACGAGAGTGAATCCGATTCTACGGGATTCGTCTCTCTCTCTCTCTCTCTCTCTCTCTCTCTCTCACTAGAGAGGTCGGTTTTGCAGCATTACGCTGCGGTAACAGTGTTGCGAACATAGCAGTTCTCCTTTCAAATAGTGTTTACGTAGAGGCGAAATACCCCCACTATTATTAAGCATAACGTGTCAACTAATAAATGTCAAGAGGGAATCTTTTAGAATTTCCGCGTATCGCAAGATGGCGAAAAAAATCCGGTATTGCCCGTTATCAGACTCGTTCGGCAACTAAAAACTAGGTAAACGGCGTAAATCTAACAAAATAAAACGTAGGCTTTACAAGGTTTTTTATCCAAACTTCGGCAGTTACCGATATTGCCGCTGCCGCTGCCGAATGTTATAATGACTCTATGGAGCGAATAGCGTGGCATCCGGCATTTGTACAGGCAATTCAGTTAGAATTGGCAGAGTACAAAGATGTGCTGGAATACGAATCGGAATACCAACTAACGTCCGAACCGCTGAAAATTGATGTGTTGATAATCAAAAAGCGTTCCAATATCGTTATTAAAAAGAACATCGGGCAGATTTTCAAACAATGCAACGTTGTTGAATACAAAAGCCCTGATGACCGTTTTACGATTTGGGATTACCACAAGACGCAGTGTTATTCGCGGTTGTATGCGTCGCAGCATAAAATCAGCGTTGACGAAATGACAGTTACGGCGGTTATGTTAAAAACGCCGCATAAGTTGTTGCGGGAATTGGACAAATGCTTTGAGGTAACCAATCCAACGAATGGCATTTATTACGTTAACGGTGATACAAGTCCGACGCAAATCGTTGTTTCTGCTGATTTGGCGGAAGAGGACAACCTTTGGCTTCGGAGTTTGCGTGATGATTT
>JAITQJ010000197.1 GCA_031288955.1 Planctomycetaceae bacterium
CTTTCGTGGTTAGAATTAAAATTAGTGCCAACACGCATTAGGGCGTGTTGCCCCTAATCTTGACAGATTTTTTCGCAAAGATTATTATCCGTTATGAACTGGACAGAAGCAACATACAATCAGATTAAACACCTCTTGCCGGTACATCGCGGCAACGGGGACAAATCACTTTCGGCAAAACCGGCGGGACTGCGTTCTCCGTTGCCGTGAGGGAACAACTCTATTAAAACGATTGAAACCGTTCTTTAGCGATGACGGCTGCCGGCTTAAATTTTTGCGACTGCATATAGTTCAGCATACTAACCAATAACTGCCGCCCTTCCGGTCGGGTTCGCAAGGTTTGTTCATCAATACAGCAGACAAGCAGTTTGCCGCTGCCGGCTCTGCACTCAAAAATCATTCCGATTTTATGATTGCGGGAAACATTGTCAATCATCTGAACGAGAGGTTCAAAATCTTTCGGAAAATCATCCAGCACGGCGTTATTGCTGTTTTTGATAAGATGCCACCAATTCCAATTCGTGTGAAAGTCTGTCGGAAAATCAGCAAAAACCGGATGTTGCGGGTCGCACAACAAACCAAGCGTACCGGGAGAACGTTTCCCAAAATACGCCCAATTCCAGAAATCAGTCGTAAACATTCCCGGAATCCTGACCGCGCCTTGCTTGTTCCCGGCAGTTTTGTCCTTGCTGCCGTTGAGCAATAACACACTTTGTCCCTTCTCTAACGCTGCCGATGCCTCATCATTACTTGCCGTAATACAAATCCCTTCGGAGAGTTTTTGTAACTCTTCGCCGGTGTATTTCGGATAAACCCAAATGTTCCAGGTATTTTTCGCTATCTTCTTGTTTTGCCCGCCAGACAGCGATACTGATAGCGTCAACTTTTTCGGTTTTTTTACCTCACCGAAAGTCATCCCAAAACTGACCGGCACCGTTGTCAATTTTCCTTTCGGCAACTCAATATCGGGAGCAATACTTTTTCCGTCACATTCAATAAGGCAAGTTGCCTGAACCGTCGGGGAACCGTAATTAGCAACTTTGACTTCGGCAGAAAATTTTTCGTCCGCCTCCCAAACGTATTTGTCGAACAATGCCAGCGGGACAATATCGTTACAAAATTGCGTCCAGCGTTTCTGTAAATCCGGTGCCTTCGGCTCCATCAGCACATTGAATATCCCGACCAAAGCGGGTCCGTATGACTGATAATCCTGCAAATCAAGTATCTGAAAGCCGCCGAAGGATGCCGTCCGCAATGCCGCCTCAATATCTTCTTTGTAACACAAAATCGCGGTCTCCAGCGAAGCACGGTAAAAATCCTTCCACCGCTCAAACATTCCCGCCTTTTCGAGCCGGTCTTTGAATATCTGCAAATTCCGCCCTTCTAACACGCCGGTCAGTTTCTCGATGTCATCAAAATTAGGAAACACCTGATACTGTCCGATTTCGTGCGCAATGATAGGAACGGTCGAGAACTGTAATGCCTCTGTATAATCGTGACGTGTATTCGGCGGTCCGTTTTCAATATGTCCGAATCGGATGTTAGATTCTGATGCCCTGACAATTCCTGCCGCTGTTTTTTTGACCCACATTGTTACCCAGACATCATCAGCCGGATGCTGCATTGGATTACCTGCCCAATTATTCGTGCCGGTTAAAAACATCCGCCTATTACCATCGTACTGCCGTAACAAATCAATGACTTCACCTAACTCGCTGCGGGTGTCTCCGCCGATTTCATTGCCGAGCGAGAAAATCACGAACGAAGGATGATTGCCGTATTCATCAAGAATCGCTTTTGCTTCTGCTGTCTGGTATTGACGGTGAAACCGCCCCCACATCATCGTACCTTCAACCTGAAACAGAATACCGAGTTCATCCGCAGCGGCAAAAGCGGCTTCCGGCGGACAGCAACTATGAAAACGGTGATGATTTATACCGTAACTTTTGCACAGTGTCAGGTATTTCAGCCAGAAATCCTTATCCATCGGCGGCGCACCGGTCAAAGGAAACTCCATCGAATCGCATTTTCCCCGCAGAAAAAACGGGACACCATCGCACAAAAGTTGCCTGCCGTCCCGTGTTAAACGGGCTTTGCCTCCGGCATTAGCGTTGTTCCCTTCTGATGTTGTTTTTTGCGGCGACGCTGTTTTCAGAGATATTTCGCCAATGATGCCGTTCCAGTTCGTTTGAATGTCTTCGTTTATCATATGCCCGCTTGCCGGAAACAATTTCGGGTCATTGTCCACGAGAATCGTCAATCGGCATTTGCCGGAGACTTTGGGCAGCGAATAGCGGTGCGGTGCGGAGAGCGATTGGTGCGGGTCAGGCAGTTTCGTGCTGTCAAGCCAAACGGTTGTATGTCTTGTACGTTCCAGCGTCAGGACGAGCGGCTGTTCTTTCCGGTCATCGGGAATCGTAATGTCCCGTTGATACCACGCTTTGCCGATGAATTTATAACGCCGGGTCAACTTATCTTCGAGTTTTTCGTTGTTCGGCGTTCCCTTTTTTGCTATGTCCGTTGTCGCAGGAAGCGTGATGGCATCGCCGGTCAAATCTTTTTCGTACCAGCGTTCGGCAAGCCCCTTATTTTTCGCATCAAGAGCGAACCGCCATTGACCGGAAAGGTCAATTTTACTGTCGGCTGTAAAAGCACTGCCGGAGGCGGCAAACAGGAACAATATCGGGAGAAAAACAGATTGCCGCATCGTGTCAAATTGTCAAAAGGTATCAAGGTATCGGCAGAAACAGTTATATCCAGCACTGTCAGATGTTATATTACACTAATGGCACTTTTCAGTCAAGAACAGCGATGAAACGTATTACATCCCCATTCACTTCGGCAACTTGAACTGTTCCGGCTTTTCTTTCAGCACGCGCCGCAGCCAGCCTTCGGGATACGGGTCGCCCTCTTTCGGATATTTGCCGTCATTGCTGCGGATATAACCGTCATTGTACTTCGTGAAAATCGCCTCCGCTAACTTTTTCCAACGCACCGCCAATGCCTCCGCCTGCATTACACTGTAATCCGTCAAATACCGCTGCGCTAATGCGGGGTCGCTGTGCATTAAGTCCGCCGCCGTCCGCTCCACCGGCTTTTGCAGAGCAAAAAATTTCGCCTCCCATTCCTTTTGAACCGCAATGATTTCCGGTGCCATTCGGGAATACTTCAGGTTTGCATAGTTTGAAAGCAAATTGCACACCCACCAGGCATTGTCCCACGAAAATTGACGAATCGTTCCCCCCGCAAACGACTGCGGAACCTCCGTAATACCGCAGTACAACGGAAAATAACAGTTCAGATAGTTGTCATCGACACTGTACCACAACACGCCGCCGACTTTATCCGGCAGCGATGCTCTGGACTGTGTTACAATCGAAAAACCCGTCTGCTGCGTTGAAACCGGACGTTCCCAGGAGTATTCATTATCGTCCCCTTTGACTTTCCAATACAGCGGTCTCCAACGCCGCGGCAAACCGTATTCACCTGCATCAATTCCCTGCGTCATATCGAATTCGGTTCCCTCAAAATGGTCACGCATCAATGCCGTAATATCGGCGGTCGAAAGTCTTTTGTCCGGCTTGATTGACCACGGATACGGCTTTGCATCCGCAACGCCCCGATGATAATCCGGCGAAAAATTCTGCGACGGTGCCGCCCGGCGGAACACACTCCAAACACGGCTGGCACAAACCCGTTTCGACTTCGCTGTGATTTCATCATACACTTCGTCAAAGCGGAACACCTTATTGCCGTTCGGGTCATACCAGCCTTTCGCCGCCGCAAACGTTCTGATGTTATCGGAGAAAATACACTCGTCAGGATTCGGCGTTTCAGGAATTTCACCGATACGCGCCTGATTGGCGTGAACGGAAATTTCGCCGTCCGGTACTCTTTTCGCCGCCCAGATTGCCCCCTTGCCGTTTTTACCGGTGCCGACAATTTCAAACACCCACGCTTCTTCTTTATCGGCAACGGAAATCGACTCGCCCTCATCGTTATAACCGTATTCTTCGGCGAGTTGCACCATTACGGCGACTGCCTCCCGTGCGGTTTTAGCGCGTTGCAGAGCAAGAGTCATTATCATCGGATAATTGACAAGTCCCTGCGGATTGACCAATTCTTCACGTCCGCCGAATGTCGTTTCGGCAATCGCTACCTGAAACTCATTGATGCAGCCCTGCCGTGTCCAGAAACCGCCGGGGTTGCTGGTATCCAAATCCCAGACAACGCCGAGAACCTGATACGTCTTGGCGACCTGCTTGATTTTACCGCCGGGACGCTCTGCCGCCGCGGGAATTTCAATCACGGCATCGGCGGGGAATTCGGCTGCCGGAAAGATTTCGAGGCGGGGATAAAAACCGGCGGCATCGGCTGTGTATGTTATCGTTACAGAACCGTCAACAGACGCACCTTTGGTAACGAGAATGTTAGTACAGCACAGAGCATCTCCGGCGGTAAAAAGTCCGGCAAACAGAAAAATAATGTGTTTCATCGTCATTATTGTATCAGACACTTCTAAAAACCACGGAGGCACGAAAAACATCACAAAAAATATTTACAAAAAATATTTCGTGCTTTTCCGTGCCTTTTGCGGTTAGCAATCATTCATAATACGCCGCTTTGACCGGTTCGGGGTGTGCATCGGTGTCCGGTATTTCACGAACCCAAATGTTGCGGAACCGGGTCTTGTTGCCGTGGTCTTGCAGCATTAGCGGCATCTTGTCGGCGTGTGCTTCGTAAGCCGGCGGACGATTGAAAAATGTCGTACCTTGAATCTGATGATGATTGATTATCAGTACGCCGTTTTGCAGCACGGTAATGTAAGCCGGACGTATCACACGGACAACTCCGTTTTCGGTTTTCAACTCCGGTCGGTTAAAGATAATATCGTAAGACTGCCACTCCCCCGGCTTGCGGCAGACATTGACCAGCGGCGGACATTGCTTGTAAATTGCTCCGCATTGACCGTCAAAATAGGTGTCCTCATTATACGAATCGAGAACCTGTACTTCGTAACCTCCCCAGAAAACGCCGCTGTTGCCGCGTGCCTGTCCTTTGCCGGAAATGTCTTTGGGGACAGCGAATTCGATATGCAGTTGAACGCTGGCGAATTTCTGTTTGGTCGATAGAGAACCTTTGCCGGGATTGCAAACGAGTTCGCCGTTTTCGATGAGCCAGGAATTTTTATCCCAGGCATTAAGGTCTTTTCCGTCGAAGAGGACGACAGCATCAGCAGGCGGTTCGGCGGGATTCTGCGCAGGAACAACGGCAGCGGGTTTCTGCCACGGGATACCGCTTTTCCAATCCTGCCCGCCGTAAGCCGTCAGCGCAGCAGTGCAGAAAAGAATAACAGCGGTAGTGGAAACGTTTCGCAACATTGAGAGACTCCTTATGGGGTGATTCAGGTCATTGTAACGTTTCGGAGCACAAACGCAAGATAGCGCATTAAACAACCGCCGTCTTGCGACAGCGGCTCCGATGGTGTATAATTCTTTCCAATGTTACTCGTTTCCTGGAATGTTAATGGTTTGCGTGCCTGTATGAAAAAAGGCTTTGCCGGAGCAATGCAGCAACTCGATGCGGATATTATCTGTCTGCAAGAGATAAAAATGGAACGCGGGCAAGCTGTGGTTGATTTGCCGCACTACCAGCAGTATTGGAACAGTTCCGCCGCCCGGAAAGGTTATTCCGGTACCGCCGTCTTTTCCCGCTGTGAACCGCTCAATGTAACTAACGGCATTGGAACCGAACAGCACGATAAAGAAGGACGCGTCATCACGTTAGAATATCCCGATTGGACGCTCGTCAATGTTTACACGCCGAACTCTCAAGAAGGTTTAGTCCGTCTGCCGTACCGCTTGGATTGGGAAAATGCGTTCCAGCACTATTTGCGGCAACTGGATACGAGCAAACCGGTCATTGTTTGCGGCGATATGAATGTCGCTCATCAGGAAATTGATTTAGCGCATCCGAAGGCGAACCGGTGCCATTCGGGCTTTACTGACGAAGAGCGGTCGAAGATGACGGAACTGCTTGCGTCGGGCTTTGCGGACACGTTCCGTTCGCTGTATCCCGATGCGGCAAACGCTTATAGTTGGTGGTCGTACCGCCGCAATGCGAGGGAACGGAATATCGGCTGGCGTATCGATTATTTTCTCGTTTCACAGCGGTTATTGCCGGACGTTGCCGATTCCGTCATTTACTCCGGTATTTTCGGCAGCGACCATTGTCCCGTCGGCTTGGTACTGAAAAAACCTCATCCCTCACTTTAGCCCTTCCTTCGACTACGTCAATTTCCTCTGCCGTTAGGGCGTAAAGTTGATAGACGGCTTCGTTTATTTTATTTTCGTAATGCGCTATCTTATCTTCGATTAGTTTGCGTTCGGAGAATATCACACCTTTTTTGGCAGCATAAGACTGTAAAAGTTGCTCAACACTGCGCACAATATCGTCATACGTTTTTTTGCCGGTCTTGCTCGATAAATCAAGCGGCGGAATCGGAATTGATGCAAGTTGGTTTTTCTGGATATGCGGAAACAAAGTGTCATCATTGACATAAATGTTTTTGAACCAAAAACTGACCACCGAGGAATTGAGTATCCCAAGCAAAAAGCATAAATCAATTTTACTGTTGACGTGAACATTATAGACGACATTTGTATTGCAGTATCCAAATGTATCAATCGCAAACTCTATGTTGTTAGATACGAATTTCGTAACCAATTTGGGCGTTTTCAAAAAAATATCTTTTGTCTTAAACACCTGCGGATTGCCTTCAAAATCCGGTTGGACATAATCATCGCTCTCTATAATTAAGTATCTTTTGATATTTTCTCCTCTTATCATTTTATATTTGCTTTTTTTCTTACTGATTAACGGATGATTGAAACCGCACTCAAATCCTCTTGTTATTGTACAAAAATCGCCGAGTTCCGCATACCGGCACTCTTGGATTTTTTTGATAATCTGTAAAGTTTCTTTTCGTAACAGAAAAGGAAATATCAAAAAAGGCATACTGTCAGCCGTTTTGATATTGATTTTCTGTATGAATTGTAATTCATTCGCTTTGTCAAAACGGTACACCTTGATTCGGGTATTTTTAGATTTTGACGTAACAATAATGTTAGTTTCTACCGATGCTTGCTCAAAAGGCGTTCCGGCATCGACATACGATTCAATTCGCAGTTTTGAGAGATAAAATTTGCGCAGCGGTTGAAAATTTTCATTCGTTGTCATTCTCTTGGGCATAATGAATCCATTCAATCCGCCGTCCTGCAAGAGTTTTTCTGCACGCTCTACGAACAAAGCATAAATATCATATTGTCCCGCTGCCAGTTGATAATGCTCCTTAAAATACGGCTTGGTCAATGCGTTAAAATCGGTCGTCCGAATACTAACATACGGCGGATTGCCGATGACGGCATCGAAGCCGCCGTGCTTAAACACTTCGGGAAACGCCCGATGCCAATTAAACGGCTTGATTTTCCGCTCATCGCCGAAGTCCCCCCGAATCATAAATATCCGTATCAATAATACTGTTGCCGACACAGATATTATCATCAAGCAGCGGCTGCTCCCTTTCACGTGTAAATCCTTTGGAACATTAGACTTGTTCGGTAACGTTAATTTAGGCGATTTGTGATATAGTATTTCCCCGATTGCTTGGAGGTGGTATGATGAGAGTTTCTCTT
>JAITQJ010000286.1 GCA_031288955.1 Planctomycetaceae bacterium
AAAACGACGATGGAACAGACGGGCAATATGGAAAATGCCGCTGACGAATTGCTTCACGGGGCGCAGAGTCAAGCCGAGAGTCTTGACAAGGTCATTACTGATATGAAAGGGGTGAACGAGCAGACGGAGCGGAATGTGGAGACGGCAAACAATGCGAACGAATTGGCAACGAATGCGGCAGATGCGGCGAAACTCGGTCAGCAGCGGATGAGCAAGATGGTCGAATCGATGCAGCAAATCAGTGCGAATGCCAAAAATATGAGTGCGGTGATTAAGACAATAGAGGACATTGCGTTTCAAACGAATCTGCTGGCGTTGAATGCTGCGGTAGAGGCGGCGCGTGCCGGAACGCACGGCAAGGGGTTTGCGGTTGTTGCCGAAGAGGTACGGAATTTAGCCTCCCGAAGTGCAAAGGCGGCGAATGAAACGGAAGAGTTGATTGTACGCAGCAATCAACAAACCAACAACGGGGTTGATGTCGTGAACCAAACGGCAGAAACGTTGAATGAAATTGCACAGCACGCCGGCAGTGTGAGTCAGTTAATATCGCAGATTGCGTCGGCATCCCAGACACAGTCGGGCGATGTGAAGCAGATGATGGAAACGCTGCAAACGGTCGATTCCATAACACAACAAAACGTGCAGTTAGCATCGAAGACGGACGATGCCGTTCAGCAACTTTCCGGCGAGATGAAAAAACTCGATGACCTGCTGAAACAGATTTAGAAGCCGGAAGTGTTACAGAAAGGGATTTTCGTCCCAATTAAAAATACGCCCGAATTGGTCTCAAACAAGGTCTCGCGGTATTATGTTAAAACCGCACGTATCCCCAGGGCAACTCGGCTTCGGCAGGAACGGCAGCGTGGATGATGGGATTGACATCAATCGCCGATTCGAGTACCGCCTGCTCCCAATAATCGCCGCGGAAATAATCCGTCCAGGTATCTAGCCTCGCACCCAACTGCCAAGCCCGCTCAATAATTTTTCCGACACGCCGGTCGCCACGACACAACAACGCTTCAAGCCAACTCGTCTCCAACGAATGATATTTCAACGCAACACCGCTGCGGCGGACACGCGTTTTCAAGTGGTCGTGCGCTGTTAAAAAATAATACTGCGAAGCCATTCCGATACGCTCCCAAGGCGTATGCGGTTTCGGTACAAAATTCGATACATTCGCTATCACTGTCGGTGCTTTACCTCGTATTTTTTTACCAAGTTGCCAAATTTCGTACGATAATTCAATGATACCATCCAAGTCGGCGTTCGTCTCTTCAGGCAGTCCGCAGAGAAAATACATCTTGACGCGGTTAAAGCCGTTGGCAAATGCCGACTCGCAGCCGGCAATCAGGTTTTCATTCGTTACCGGCTTGCCGATACGCTGCCGCATTTCATCTAACGCCGCTTCCGGTGCCAATGTTAAACCGCTGGTACGCTCCGTCGTCAGTTGCTTCATCACCGATGAAAGTTGATGATTGACCCGCAGACTTGGAACAGATACTGTAACATTAAGCGGCAGCAGTTTCTCTTTCAGAAGCGTCATCAATTCATCGAAATGCGGGTAATCGCTCGTTGAAAGCGACAGCAGCGATACTTCATTAGAACCGGTTGCCAGACACGAATCATAAGCGATACGGACAATATCCTCCGGCTTGCGGCAGCGGATAGGACGCTTTTGAACTGTACTGACGCAAAACTTGCAGCGTCCCGGACAGCCCCGCATAATTTCGACGGCAACCCGGTCTTGTACACATTCGACAAGCGGAACAATCCGCTGAGTCGGCGGTTCATATTTGCCGATGTCGTCAATGATTGCCGGTCGAACAGTTTCCGGTACACCGTCCGCTGCCGGTTTAGGAGTCAAGGCACGTCCGCTGGAATCATAATCGACCGTGTAACATTGCGGGACGGCAACGAACGGAAAACGCCGGGCTAATGCGGTTAAAACTTCGTAACGGTTTCCGCCGCTTTGTCTGCCTTGATGTTTTTCTTCTAACCAGGCATTGCAAACGGCGGGCAGCGATTCTTCGCCGTCGCCGATGACGAACAGGTCGATGAAGTCCGCCATCGGTTCGGGATTCACCGCTGACGGACCGCCGGCAATAATCAGCGGGTCGCTCAGCGACCTATCCCGGCAGTGCAGCGGAATTCTGCCGAGGTCAAGCATCGTTAAAACGTTCGTGAAGCAAAGTTCATATTGTAACGAAAAACCGATAACATCGAATTCGTTGAGCGGCGAATGTGTTTCAAGCGAATAGAGCGGTACATTATATTGCCGCAGACCGGCTTCCATATCGGGATACGGTGTAAAAACACGTTCGCAAGCCCAATCGCTTCGGCTGTTCATCAGATGGTAGAGTAATTGCAGTCCGTAATTGCTCATACCGATAGTATAGACATCGGGAAAGGCGTAACAGAAACGTCCTTTAACGCTGTCTTTCTCTTTGATGACCGCTCCGGGTTCCCCGCCGATATACTGACCGGGCAGCAT
Source organism: Planctomycetaceae bacterium (assembly GCA_031288955.1). Lineage (GTDB taxonomy): Bacteria > Planctomycetota > Planctomycetia > Pirellulales > Thermoguttaceae > WRKP01. The sequence goes on from JAITQJ010000286.1 coordinate 2,492, forward strand.
GACTTCGTAAAGGAGCGGATATGACGTTGTTAAGTTGATAGTTGAAATGAAAAATAAGGGAGATATGGAAACTATTATAACGTTTGTTTTTTGATTTGAAAATGCGGCAACGGCAGTTTGCCCTATCTCAATTTGAAAAACGAATACTTGGGTCGCGGAGGATATGAAGAAGAGGTAAAATTAGCGGCGTGTTTCCGCTGCAAAATTTCCCCGCATTACTCACCGCTAGCCGCTAGGGCGTGTTGACGCTACTCGCAAAATGGTGAATTTTTAAGTGAAAATGGCTATATTTGAGTAAAAAATGCTTTTTGAAATTCTTGCCAACTATCCCAAATTGACTCCTATTTTACC
>JAITQJ010000307.1 GCA_031288955.1 Planctomycetaceae bacterium
GATTTGTTATGCGTAACGAGCGGCAAATCGTACGATAATGCCGTTGCGGCAATCAGCGCATCCGGCACAGAAATCGGACGGTTGCGGCGTTCGCTGCGGATTTTGCCGAAGTTTTCACAAGTATCTTCAGCAAACGGAAGAATAAGATAATTTCTTTTTAACCTATCTTTCAATCTCTGGACACTCCTCTCACTCATCTTTTTGTGAAACGCATATTCCAACAATTCGGCAACGGTCATAAAACCGATACAAAGTTCTTTTCCGTGCAGCAAGGGGATATATTTATTTCCCCACGTTGTCTTGTTTTCCACATATATCACAATGTTTGTATCAAGAATTAAGGAGGAACGTTGTTGCGGCAGGTTCATTGTTTTCGTCTCCTTAAAAACTCTTCGATTGACTCCGGCGAGTCAAACAGTTGCGAGATTATTGAAGCAGAAGCAAAACGGGCAGAGTCAGTAAACGTTTTATCGCCCTGTTCTTGACGTAATTCTTCGAGCGTTTTTTGTTTTTTCCAATGTGCGTTATCTTTCGGCAGCGGCGGCGTTTTTTTCAGAACGATAACGTCGGAATTCCGAAAATCGGCAGGCAAAGTTACCCTGCCGCTTTCAGGAACAGACAATTCATAATGCAGCGTTGACATCAAGTTTTCCCCCGCAGGTATCCTTTCATTTTAACACAAAACATATAAAAACCAAATTAGCGGTATTTTTCGCTCTATTCAGCGCAACTGTTCCAATGCTTTTCGGATGCCGTCGGCGTTTAAGGAAACGGCATCAAGCAATTCGCGGCGGCTGCCGTGTTCGACGTAATTGTCCGCAATACCCAATCGCCGGATACGGCGTGTGTCCAAGCCTAATTCGTTCGCCGACTCCAGTACCGCCGACCCAAAACCGCCCGCCGACATTCCTTCCTCGACCGTTATCAAAAATTGACCGTGCCGCAGCGGTTCAAATAACGTGTCCCGGTCAAGCGGTTTCACAAACCGGGCATTGACCACCGCAACGTCCGTGCCTTCTGCTGCCTCCAGTGCGTCCTGCAAAAATGCCCCCAAGACGGCAATCATTCCGTCTTTGCCCGGTTTTACAACCGATGCTCTGCCGAGTTCGACCGCTTCGGTTTGCGGCATCATCGGCGCATCTGCTTTCGGATAACGAATCGCAACCGGACATTTTAACCGTACTGCAAGCGGAAGCATCTCATCGGCATCGTTCGCATCTGCCGGTGCCATCACGACGAAATTCGGAAACGGACGCAGATACGCAATATCAAAAATGCCGTGATGCGTCGGTCCGTCGGCACCCGTTAAGCCCGCCCGGTCGAGCGTAAAAATCACCGGCAAATTTTGCAGCGATATTTCCTGAAACAGTTGGTCATAAGACCGCTGCAAAAACGTGCTGTAAATATCGACTATCGGAATCATACCGGCTTTCGCTAAACCGGCGGCAAACACCGCTGCGTGCGATTCGCAAATGCCGACATCAAAAAAACGGTCAGAAAAAGCAGCCTGTATCGGTTCGAGCATATTTCCCTGACACATTGCCGCCGTGATAACACAAACCTTGTCGTTTTCCGTCATCAAACGTGCGATAGCATTGCGGATGTGTTCGGTAAAAGAAGTAATTTGCGGACGGCGGAAATCCGAGTTAATATGCAGTACCGTACTTTGTATTTCGGCAAACTGATGATTCGCCGCTTGCGGTTTCGGAGCGTGATATTCCGTTGGATTATCGACCGCCGGCTGGTAGCCGCGTCCTTTTTCAGTGAACACGTGCAGCAGTACCGGCTCTTCGAGTTGCCGGGACATTTTCAAAAAACGCTGCAAACGGGGAATGTTATGCCCGTCAATCGGACCAATGTAACGAAAACCAAGTTTTTCAAAAATGGCTCCGCCGTGAAGCCACGTCTTTAACGTGTCCTTGAAACAGCGGAGCAGCGAATCAAGCGGAGTGCTGATTAACGGTAAATTGTCAACGAGCAAATGAAGTTTTTGTTTCAAGCGGTTGTAACGGGGATGCAGCCTCAACGTGTCGAGATGATTGGCGAGACCGCCGACGCGGGGACAAATTGACATCTTGTTATCGTTGAGAATGACGGTCAGATTCTTTTTCAGCGCACCGGCGTGATTCAGGGATTCATACACAACGCCGCTGCTAAAAGCCCCGTCGCCGATAACGGCAACGCTGTGCCGTTTGTCCTTGCCTTGCAGAAAATCATCGCCGATACCAAGCCCCAGTGCCGTCCCGATGCTGCAACCGGCGTGACCGGTCATCATTAAGTCGAACGGACTTTCGGCGGGATTCGGAAAGCCCATCAAACCGTCCTTGGTGCGGATTGTTTGAAAGCGGTCAAGCCTGCCGGTCAGAATTTTATGCGGATAAATTTGATGACCGGTATCCCAAATCAGCCGGTCTTGCGTAAAGTCGAACGTTGTATGCAGAGCAATGCAAAGTTCAACTGCACCCAAATTGGAAGCAAGATGAACGCTTCGCAGGGCATAAACGTTACAAATTTCATCACGGATTTCGGCGGCAAGTTGCGTCAGTTGTTCTTGGGATAATTCCCTCAAACCGCCGGGCAAATTGAGTGCCGGAAGAAGCGGAAAAGAGCGGTTCGTCGTGGACTCCATCATTTTTTTTATTGATAATCGATAATGGAGATTGAAAGAAAACGGATATGATGACGGTTTGGACAAGTGTTCTAATTATTCATTTTCCATTCTCAATTCATACCTCTTCACTCTTTTTATTTTTCTTCCTTTTCTTCTTCGTCCGCTTTTTCGTCGTCAGGCTCTTTATCATCAGACTTTTTATCGTCCGCTTTTTCGTCGTCAGGCTCTTTATCGTCAGACTTTTCGGGCTTCTCTTCTGCATCTTCATCCGCCTCTTTTTCAGTCTTATCGGCGGCTTTTTTGTCTTCTTTCGCTTCCTCGTCTTCTTCAGCGGATTCGGCGGCGCGTTTCTTTTTCAAACCGGCTGCAAACGGGTCTTCGCCGTCATCGTTATCGCCGGCAGTTTTTTTATTGACGGAAAAAGGGTCTTTGTCGTCATCGTCTTTATCCGCCGTTTCCGGTTTTTCATTCTCTTCTGCCGCTTCTTTTTCCTCCGGCTCTTCTTCGGCGGTTTGCTTCACCGGTACAGGTTCTTTCCGCGGCAGCACTTTACTCACCGATTCCGGTTTCAGCGGTTCAATCGGTTTTGCCCCGAAGTCCGCAGGCTGCGTCAACGCTTGAAGGACTTTGTCGTCCTGCGGCGGATTCGGTTTAGCGAACGATTCAACGATTTGCCTCTCCCGCTCTTTTTGTTCGTTAAATTTGACTTCGTTGCGTTTTTTCTCTTCCGCCTGCCATTTTGCCCTCGCCTCTTCGCGGTACTGCTCTACTATCAACCGCTCACGTCCCTGTATCCGGTGCAGCGCATCTGAAACATCGTATTCCCGCTTGATGTTTTCGCCGAACTCCAGCGAAGCGGCTTTCTTGTAATACTCCTCGCTTTTTTCCTTGTTCTTAATACGTTTGTATGTCAATCCGGCGTAATAATACGGACGGGGGTCATTACTGCCGCTTTTCTCAACTTGCTGAAAAAAGCCGAGAGCCGCTTTGTAATCACCGGCGAAAAAGGCGTGAACACCTCTGCCGTAATCAACTTCTGCCTGATTTACAGCGGCAAACGGACCGGCAAAAAGGGTTTCCGTCAGGAAACAGAACACAACGGCGGTAAGCAATCGGTATAACATTGCGGGCAACGGGTAACGGAGTGAATTTGTTTATGTTTAGACTTTTTTCGGAACGAAATTTTTCGACCGGTCTTCGTAATGATGCGTGTGCAGCAGTTCGTGTGCCTTGTGTCCGCACGGTCCGCCGTCCGGTTTGCCTTCGTCAAAAAAGTCCTTATAAATATGGACGATTTCGGGATTATCGTTACAAATCCGAATTTTACTCTTATCGTCAATAGAGTAAATCGTACTGATTCGGGCTTTACGGGTATCATCTGACGGAGGCATTGACGTTTTCGGCTGACCGCCGCCGGCAATGCAGCCGCCCGGACAAGCCATAAACTCAATGAAGTCCCAGTTGCCTTCCTTTTTCCGTACTTTTTCCAAAATATGTACGGCATTTTCCATACCGGAAATGACGGCTACTTTGACTTTTCTCGCTCCCGGAACATCGACTTCCGCTTCTTTCCAAAAGCCGGTGGTCAAGCCCCGGACAGGTTTCAAGTCCAAAAGCAGCGGCTCGTCTTTCTTCGTAATATAGCGGTAGGCACTGCGGACGGCGGCTTCCATCACACCGCCGGTTGCGCCGAAAATCGCACCGGCACCGGTGTATTCGCTCAACATCTTGTCATACGGCTGCGGTTCGAGTTTCATCAAATCGAGACCTTTCGACTTAATCATCCGAGCCAATTCGCGGGTGGTGATGACGAGGTCGGTGTCCCGCACTGACGTGTCGCCGGCAAACACACCGGCATTATTCATCTCCGGTCGGCTCATCTCGAATTTCTTTGCCGTACAGGGCATTATCGAAACGGAAATGATTTTCTTCGGGTCGATTGTCTTTTGCTGGGCATAATACGTCTTGATAACGGGACCGAGCATTCCCATTGGCGACCGCGCTGTCGAAAGATGCGGTATCAGGTCGGGATAATACATTTCGCAAAACTTGACCCAAGCCGGACAACACGACGTGAACTGCGGAAGCGGATGCTCTGTTGCCGAAGTTTTACCTGTGATACGCAGTACCAACTCCATCGCCTCTTCCATTATGGTCATATCGGCGGCGAAATTCGTATCAAGGACGGTATCAAAACCAAGGGCTTTGAGTGCCGAAACCTGCTGTCCTTCGACATTCGTTCCGGCAGGCAGACCGAATTCTTCGCCCAGACCGACACGTGTTGACGGTGCCGTTTGACACACCACGTGCAGATTCGGGTCATTCAGAGCCGCCCAGAGCCGAGCGGTATCATCTTTTTCGGTAATCGCACCGGTCGGACACCAAAGCGTGCATTGCCCGCAGTGAATACACGGCACGGAATCGACGAGCGGCAATTCATAACAGTTGTGAACGTGTTCGATTTTTTCGCAGACTTCGGCACATTGTCCGCAGAGGATACACTTTTGGTCGTCCCGCTGAATAGACGGATTGTGCGGGTCAATCGGCACGCGTCCGCGGACTTGAACGGGAAAGTTGCCGCTTTTTTCGTACTGATGCGGTATCCAGCCTGTTCCGCCGGAGGCTTTTCCGCTGCATCCGGTACCCGCAGCAGCGGCTGCGCTGACAGCAGCAACGGTACCGGCTGCCTGAATGAACGAACGGCGCGAAACTCCGGGAATATAGTCTTCGGGAACGTCTTTGTTTTCGTTATCGTCTAATACCATATTGTTATTCGTTTTATCGTGTGTCATCGTGAAGTCCCTCCAAATGATCAATACCATTCTACACTAGATTCAGGGGAATGTCTAGTATTACCCCTCTATCAGAAAGTACCAACGTTTTCCCTTGCGTAAAGATATTTTCTGAGGTAAAATTACCTTCCAATAGCCGATGGGGTAAATCCTGTTATGTTTCACAACCGCAGAAACATTATCGTCCTGCTTTACTGCGTATCTACCGCCGCACTATTGTTCGGCGGCTATCTGTTTGCCGTCCAAACGTGGCGGAACCAATTACAGGCAGTCGATAAAGATCTCTTCAAAGCCATAGTCGCCCTGAAAAACCGGATTCCCGAAGAGTATTTCGACAGAGCCGTCACTCCCGATGCCGTTTCACAAAAAGAATACGCCGCCAATTCACATATTCTTGACAGCATTAACTACCGCTATGACATTGCCTGGCTCTACTCAATGGTTGAGGTCGAAGGAAAATTTTACCATACAAATTCGAACGGCACGGCAAGCGAGGAACAGAGAGTTCCCTACTTCACAGAATACACGGACGATTGGAAAAGTCTGCGGTTAACTTCCAGGGACGGCAAGACACGTTACGACAGTGAAATAGATTCTTACGGAGAGATGCGGTCTTGCGTCCGCCGCTTCACAACGGCAAAAGGACAGCATTATCTTGTCGGTGCCGATATACCGTTAGAGAAAGTCCGGTTTTTAAGTTGGAGTTATCTTGAAACATTTTTGCCCTGTACTGCCGGTCAACAGATATTCACCGCGATAACAATCAGCATTTTAATCATTCTCTCTGTCGGGACGATAAAA
>JAITQJ010000332.1 GCA_031288955.1 Planctomycetaceae bacterium
CCATAACTGGCAGCATAACTGCACGTTGTTGTATTTTGAAAGGTAACGCAGGTTGTCGGCGCAGATTCAACATCGCCAGCGTTGTTATCACTGGGACAACACAAAGACTCCATTTTACCCGTAAAACTTTCGATGCGGGCTGGTAGATTCCCGTAGTTCTGCGTATTCGTACCGGAAAAAAAGTAGAACCGGTAGTCCTCTCCCGTAGTGGTATTAGGAAGTTTTTTGACAAACTGGTCAAAATGCCCCAAATATGTTTCGTACTTACTGGTCTGTTCGATGTATGGATACAGATTGAACACGACGCTGCGTTGATGGGCGTGGTCGACTTCCTGATTCGGCATCCGGTTCTGTGCATCGTGATGAGTGTGAACGGCGAGCGTCAACTGTTTGAGTTGGTTGGTGCATTGCATTCGCCTTGCTGCTTCGCGGGCTGCCTGCACAGCGGGCAAGAGCAGGGCAACTAAAATGCCGATGATGGCAATGACAACGAGAAGTTCAACAAGGGTGAAACCTCTTCGGCGGTTAGAAATAGGGAGTGAGAGGGACATAAGTAGTTGGGTGGAGGTGAGGGGCATAAACGGTTGGGCGGAGGTGAGAGGGAACGGCACAAGTCTGATGAAAATTAACAACGAATGATGAATAATGAGAGAAAACGGATAACCGGTGTCTTCATTATTCATCTTGCAACATTCACTTTGTAAGCGGTTGCTAAAATTTTCGCGATACTGCAATCAAGACTAGCCGGAGTGAACTCGACAACGAAGGCGTTGCCGAGCGAGTAGCCTGCGGCAAGTTGGGATTCGGACAAATACCCTTGTCCGATAGAATCGACAACGGATTGGATGTCGGCTTTTGCCGGCGAAGCGGTAGAAACGAGGACAATTAGGGCAGCAGCAAATATCGCAAATACCCCCCCCCCCCCAATTTAACATTTTGGGCGGTCAAACTTTTCTGGAAAGCGTGTGAAGTTCTCATAATTTTTCCTTTCTTGTTGTAATTGAATTGCTGAAACGGTTTGATGACAGACACAAACTGTGTCTCATCCGTCCCGCTAACATTCATTCCATTGTCCTTATTCTACACCATAAAAGGCGGTTGTCAAGGGAAAACTTTGAAAATTTTCACTTCGGGGAATTTAATTCTATTCTGCCGGTTATTCGTTGCAGGAACATTCCTACTGCTAGTATTATAGAGCAACCAATGTGCCAAACAAAAAAATAAAGGCAGTAATGACTTTAACTTCTTGTAATTTAATGGTTTAGCCCAATGTGGAATTCTGCAAAAAGTGACGTATTTTAATGCAGGGACAAAAATATCTATCGCAGCGGTACTGTCCGTACCTTTAATGGACTTGTTGTGTCCTTCGTGCCAAAACATTATCGGGAGCGTATGTCCCCGCTCTTGCGGATAAAATTCGTCTGTGCTATACTCGACAGGGAATTGGCGGTATATGTTATGGAACAAGTCTAGTAAATTAAGGTAGAGTATAATCCCCGCAGCGTGCAGATTCCCAATGAACGAATTGCTTGTCCATATTCCGGCGGCACTGACGATGCTTGTGCTTCTTGCGTTTTCCGCCTTTTTCTCTTGCAGTGAAGCGGCATACTTTTCACTCAATAAAACCGACCGCGAAAAACTTGCCGAAAGAGGACACATCGGAAAACTTGCCGTCAGTCTTGCCGAAAAACCTGAACCCCTGCTCAACTCCGTTCTTCTCGGAAATTTGTTCGTCAATCTGTTGATTTTCACGATTTCGACAATACTGACATTTCAAATCGGCGAAAAATCCCCTTGGGCTTGGACGATTGCCGCCGCTTCACTCCTTGCCGTCATTATTTTCGGCGAAGTATTGCCGAAAAATTTCGGCGTTACCGCCCCGCACTTTTTCGCCCTGTCCTGTGCCGTCCCGCTGACACTGTTAGTTAATCTGCTGCATCCCGTTCTGCCGCTTCTAAACAAACTGAACATTTTGTCGCGCCGGGTAATGTTTCCCGATTTTGAGGCGGAGCCGTATCTGCTCGCCGGTGATTTAGAACGTGCTGTTGCTCTGTCCGGCGAAGATGCTGCCCTGTTAAAACGGGAGCAACGCTCTATTCAAAATATCGTGTCTCTGTCCGAAATGCGGGCGGAGGAATTGATGCGTCCCCGCAGTTTGCTGAAAATTTTCAAGCCGGGAGTTTCGTTTGACGAAGTGATGAACGAACTGCGCGGCACGCTGCCGTTGAGCGGTTATTGTCTTTTGAGCGAACCGGATTCGGAGGAAATTGCAGCGGCTCTGTGTTTTGCCCGCGTGACGGCGAAGGACGTTGAAACGTCCTGGCACGAACTTTTTGAGCCGGTTATTTATGTACCGTGGTCGTCGCCGGCGGCGGAAGTGTTTGAACGTTTGCAGCAGAAGAATCTGCGTCTTGCTGTTGTTATCAATGAACTCGGCGAAACAGTGGGTATCATCACGCTTGACGACATTATGGCAACGATATTTACCCGTGAACAGGGACGCAGCCGCCGACTCTTAAACCGTTTTGACATTCAAAGGATTTACCCCGGTAAAGAGACGGAGGGGACAACCGCTGCCCCCGCAATCTGGGAGTTGACAGGATTAACCAGTTTGCGCCGTTTGCAGCGTCAATTTGGACAATCGTTCGATGCGTATTCAAGTTTAACGGTCGGCGGGCTGCTTCGGGAAATGCTGGAACGTTTTCCGAAAGCCGGCGACACGTGCCAAGCCGGGAATTTGCAATTCAACGTCATTGCCGTCGGTGAAGGAAACGATTTGATTGTGCATTTACAGGAAAAAGCCCGCGTTCCTTTGTCCGAAAAAGACACGGCATCAGAAAAAAATACAGCAAGACTATAAGCCGGGTTCTGTTCATTCGGCGTGTGCTGAATGTAACGGTCATTTATCTTGAAGAACGGTTGCCCGTCCTTTCCTGCGATCGACCCGGAGTTCATAACGGCTCGGACTGCCTGACTCCTGCTTGACCTTGCTCCCGATGGGGTTTGCCTTGCCCGTCCGGTTACCCGAACGGCGGTGAGCCTTTACCTCGCCATTTCACCCTTACCGAACATCTGTCCGGCGGTATATTTTCTGTTGCACTT
>JAITQJ010000391.1 GCA_031288955.1 Planctomycetaceae bacterium
TAACACTGCGTCTTATGGTAGTCCCAAATCGTAAACCGGTCATCAGGACTCTTGTATTCAACAACGTTGCACTGTTTGAAAATCTGCCCGATGTTCTTTTTGATGACAACGTTGGAACGTTTTTTGATAATCAGTACGTCGATTTTCAGCGGTTCGGACGTTAGTTGGTATTCGGACTCGTATTCAAGTATGTCTTTGTACTCTGCCAGTTCTAACTGAATTGCCTGTACAAATGCCGGATGCCACGCTATTCGCTCCATAGAGTCATTATAACATTCGGCACCGGCAGTTGCAAATGAATAATGAATAATGAATAATGAATAATTAATAATGAATAATTAAAAATGGAAAATGGAAAATGGAAAATGAAGCGGCAGATTATCCGTTTTCCCCCATTATTCATTATTCATTATTCATTCTTAATTATTTATCCCTCTTTTCGTGGTTGGAAAAATAAAAACCGTTATAATCAAACGCGATGAAGTCGAAAGAGATTGTGGAATACTATGTGTACGATTATCTGCGTACGAGCAAACCGTACATTACGCAGTCGTACGAAGAGGCATTGAGTTATTACGATGAAGGCTGTATGATTACGGAGACACATACGATGCTTTGGGATATTTCGCCGTTTTCGCAGGCGAAGACGATAATTACGTCCGATTGGACAAGTTCAGGAGACGAAGGGGAATCCGATGACAACAAGTATGCCGGAATCTGATGTTCAAGTCCGAGCCAGAGCGGAGTTGCGGGCTTTTATTGAGGAGCGTGAACGTGAACTCCGCCTTGCGATGTTTGAACAGTCCGTTGAGCGTCATCGGGTTGCCGGTACTGCCCGCGCTCTGCGTATCCAAGCCGAAAAAGAAAAGAAGAAGGAAAATCGCAAATAATTTGTCGGGGAGTTGCCCCGCCGCGGAAAACGTTCCTCCTTCGCCGGTTAAATCAGAGTTGCAAATGTGAATAATGAATAATGAATAATGAATAATGAATAATGGATAATGAATAATGAATAATGAATAATGAATAATGAATAATGAATAATGAAAAATGAAAAATGAAAAATGAAGACACGGGCTAATACCATTGAGGTATCCGTTTTCCCGCATTATTCATTATTCATTCTTAATTTTTAATTATTTTCCCGTTTTCCCGCATTATTCATTATTCATTCTTAATTGTTAATTTTTTACCCGTTTTCCCGCATTATTCATTATTCATTCTTAATTGTTAATTATTTCCCCCTCTTTTCGAGGTTGGGAAAAAGATAGGGGAGGCTAACTCCTCGCTCTTGCGCATTGTGTTTTTTGTCGCCGCAGAATAAAATATCCGTGATAGCTTTTAATATGCTCTAAAATGAACGATAATTTTAAGTATGTCCCTATAGAGGAATAGACTTGTTCGGTAACCGAAAATAGGTCAACTGCGTAAATTCAATAAAATAAAACGCAGACTTTTACAAGGTTTTATCCAAACTTCGGAAGTTACCGAACAAGTCTATTATCAATTTTTCAATTAAAACCGAACGATGTCCAAAAGCACTGATATTTGTATTGTTGAAACGCAGTCGTCCACGGAGTTTTATCCGTACCGTTCTCCGGCAAAGTTCGGCGGACGCGTTGTCAACGATGTTACGCTCCTCAATGTTTCCGTTCGGGTACGGACACGGGACGGAAAGGAAGCCGTCGGCAATGGGTCAATGTCGATGGGAAACATTTGGGCGTGGACCAGCAAAACGCTTTCGACCGACCAAACGTTGAGAGCGATGGTCGAGTTCGGACACAAAGTTGCCGCCGCTGGTAAAAATCCGGGGGAATACGGTCATCCGCTCGAATTGGTTCACGATTTCTCGAAAGAGTACCGGCATCTTGCCGACACCGTTTCCATTACGGAAGCGGCGGAGCAGAATACCGAACAGATGGTGAAACTGGCGCAACTTGTTGCCGCCAGTCCGTTTGAAGCCGCCGTGTTCGATGCGTACGGGCGGGTGCTTGGGGCAAATTCGTACAACGTTCTGTCCAAAGAATACTGCAACCGGGACTTGGCGTATTATCTCAGTTCAGAATTTGCCGGTGAATATCTCGACCAGTACGTGTTAGCGAAACCGAAGGAGCGGATGCCGATTTACCATCTCGTTGGTGCGCTTGACCCGCTGGACGATGCCGATGTCGAAAAGCCGCTCAACGACGGCTTACCGGAACATTTGGCGGCGTGGATTCCGTACAACGCTTTGACGCACCTGAAAATCAAACTCAACGGCGATGACCTTGCCTGGGATGTGAACAGAGTCCTTCGTGTTGACCAAATTGCTGAAAAGTTGATAGTGCAGCCGGTTTACTCCGCCGACTTCAACGAAAAGTGTGAAAACGTCGAATACGTTTTGGAGTTTTTGCGTCAAATCGGCGAAAAGGCACCGAAGGCGATTGAGCGGCTGCAATATATTGAGCAGCCGACAAACCGGAATCTTCGGGCGTATCCTGAAAACAAAATGCACAAGGCGGCGGCGATTAAGCCGGTAGTGATTGACGAGGCACTGGTCGATTTTGATTCGCTGCTTTACAGCCGGGAAATGGGCTACAGCGGTGTTGCTCTCAAAGCGTGTAAAGGACACGCGGAGGCACTGTTGATGGGGGCGGCGGCACAAAAGTACAAGATGTTTCTCTGTGTTCAGGATTTGACTTGTCCTGGGGCATCGTTCCTTCATTCGGCAACGTTATCGGCGAGAATACCGGGTGTTCAGGCAATTGAGGGGAACGGACGGCAATACTGTCCGAGTGCGAATGTCGTTTGGGAACCGCTTTACCCGTCAATGTTCAAAATCACAGACGGCACACTCGGCACATCGGTACTCAACGAACCCGGCTTGGGTTTTCACTGGGAGTAACAGGTCTTGCCGGTATGCCAAAAACGGGTACAATTACCGGCACATATTGGAGGATATGCGAATGGTGAGCGGGCTGACTCGAAATCAGTTGCCGGGAAACCGGTTGAGGGTTCGAATCCCTTGTCCTCCGCTGCTTTGAAAATTGACTTTCAGTCAATTCCGTGCATCATTTTTTTCAGTTTCGGTGCAAGGGCTAGTGCGATGAAACCGATGACCATCGGGCATACCGCCATTAACAGGAAAAAATCTGCCAATCCTTTCTCTTTACCGAATAGCAACTGTACTCCTTCGCCGGTGCCGAAATAACTCGCTGCATAACCCGCCAAAATATACGAGACGCTGCTCGCTAAAAACCAAATGCCCATAAATAACGATGCGTAACGCACCGGTGCCAACTTTGTTACCATTGATAAACCAACCGGTGAAAGACACAGTTCTCCCCAGGTCGCAAACAAATAACACAGCACAAGCCAATATGCTGCTGCCTTGCCTCCTGTTGCTTTTGCTTCTATTGCGCCGGGTATCATCACGAGAAAACTAACCGAAACGAGAATCAAGCCGAGTGCAAACTTCGTCGGCGTACTCGGTTCAATTCCCCGTCGGGCAAGGAATGTCCAGACGAGTGTCAGTATCGGAGCAAAAATCACGATGCCGAACGGATTGACCGACTGATACCACGTCGCCGGAAACAATGCCGGCAAACCGGGCATAACCTTAACAACAGCGGCGGGAATTTCTCGGTTTGTATTATCTTTCGCAAACACATTGAGCGACGAACCGGCTTGTTCAAAAGTAACCCAAAAGGCGATGACGAAAACCGAAAGAACGAGAATAACGAAAATACGGTCCCAGTCTTTTCTTACCAGCGGACGTGTTTGTTCGTGCTGTTGAGTATTTACCGGAGCGGTGAGGGAAACTCCAGCCTCTGGATAATTGGTGACCGCTTCTTTAGAATTTCTAACAGGGGGCGCACCTAGACCTTTGAGGTGGCGTTGTCCGAACATTGTGAAGGAAACGATACCGCAGAGCATACCGAGACCGGCAATCATAAAGCCGTACTGGAAACCGAATTTTTCGGCAACCGTTCCGGCAACGAGCGGCGAGAAGAATGCCCCGATATTGATTCCCATATAGAAAATCGAAAATGCAGCGTCCCGCCGCCGGTCTCCCGGTGCGTAAAGTTGTCCAACCATCACGGAAATACAGGGCTTGAAAAAGCCGTTGCCGAGAATCATCAGTGCCAAACCGATGTAAAACGTGATTAAGGCAGTTAAGTCGGTTGCGGCGGTAATGTCCGCTCCGTTACCGATGCGGACGTACTCTGTGGCGGCTAGACAAAATTCGCCCAGAGCCATTAAAGCGGCACCGATAACGACGCAGCGGCGTTGTCCGAGGAACCGGTCGGCAATCCACCCGCCGAGCAGCGGAGCGATGTACACCAAACCGGTGTACCAGCCGTAAAGTTTATAAGCATCAGATTCACTCCAACCAAAGCCGGGGGTTTGCTCATTCGTTGATACCTCGACGAGATACAGCACGAGAATGGCTCTCATCGCATAAAAGGCGAAACGTTCCCACATTTCGGTGGTGAAAAGAACCCAAAGACCGGCGGGATGGCGCATTTTTTTATCAGCAGCGATACAGTGATTAACGAATGATAAGCATTTTCCAAAAAAATACAAGGCTGCTATTTTCCCGCCGTTTGATATGCCGATGACGAACCGAGGAGTTTTGCCCGAATAACCGTCGGCAGTTTGACAGTGAAAGCCGTGCCTTTACCTTCTGTGCTTTCAACCCGGATAAGTCCCTGATGCTGCTCTATCACTGCCTTACAACTCGACAAACCCAAACCGCTGCCGCCCTTACCCGTTGCGTCCGGTCCTGATTTCGTCGAATAAAACCGGTCAAATATCTTCGGCAATTTGTCCCTCGCAATGCCCGTTCCATAGTCCCGTACAACCAAGTCAAGCATCTCGTTTTCCTCGTCATACAAGATTTTCAAAACCAACCGTCCGCCGTCCGGCATCGCTTGACGGGCATTTATCAGCAAATTCAAAAGAACTTGCTGCACTTGATTACCGTCTGCCATAATCTCCGGCACCTTTTCCGCAAACGACTTTTCAACCGTTATCCGGTATTTCGACATTTCCCGTTCCAGCAGCAGCAGCGTGTCCTCGGTTAAGGACACAAGGTTGACCGGTTCCAATTTTTGCTTTCGGTTTTTCGCCACTGCCAGAATCGTCCCTGTAATTTTTGCGGCGCGTTCGGCGGCAGTCAGAATTTTTTCAAACGCTTTCGTTCGGCTCGCATCGTCTTTGTGCCGCAATCCTAATTTGGCGTAATTCAGGATTGTTGTCAGGATATTGTTGAATTCGTGCGTTGCGGTACTGGTTAACTCGCCGAGAGCGGTCAATTTTTGCGCCTGCAATAACTGTTCTTCGAGCAGCGTAATATGCCGCTGTAATTCCTTGTTTTCGTTTTTCATTAGAAATGTCTGCCGGTCAGGTACCTCGGCAGTTTTCGCCGTCCATAGACTCTCTATTGTCCTGTTTAATTTATTTATGTCAATTACTTGCAACTCGTCAAACTTTCGGCTATACTGTGTGTACTATAGTCAAATCAGACTACACAACTTGTCATCGGGAGACTACACACTATGGACCTGTCGCTAATTCAAGAGTTCGTTCAAGAAGCCCGCGAATATATCGACGAAATCGAGCCGACACTTATCGAAATCAGCAACGGGGCGACCGAAGCCGGTGCAGTTGACTCCGAAATGATAAACTCTATATTCCGGCTGTATCACTCGATGAAAGGCTCCGCGGGCTTTCTTTCGCTGACAACGATTGTTTCAGTAACGCACGAAGCGGAAACGCTTCTCGATAAAATCCGCAACGGTAAAGCCGCTTTAACACCGCAAATAACCGCAACACTCTGTCAGGCTATCGACTTGTTCCGTACGATGCTCGAACATATCGAGGAGTCGGGCAACGATGAAGGTTTTACTGACCGGGCAAGTGCGATTATCGCTGTTCTGAAAAAACACGTTGCCGGTGAAGCGATTACCGATGCCGAAGCAAATCTTTCCAGTCCGCTCGGCTCGGAAGGGGCAGCGGCGGCGAATGCAGGAGGCGATGATTTATCGTTTGACGAATTAGCCAATGAACCGCTGAAAGAGCCGGTGCCGGTACATCATCTTGATTTCGGTAATACCGTCGAAGAAACAGATACGAATACAGAAAGTGCTGCGGCTGAACCGGTACTGCCGACGGTACCGGAATTAGCAGATTTGCAACTTTCGCCGGAAATGCGGCAGGGTTTTGTGATTGAGGCGAACGAACAAATCGAGAGTGCCGAACAGGGATTGCTCGCCGTCGTGGACGGTAAAACCGACCCCATTGAATCTCTGAAAGATACGTTCCGCTACATTCATAGTCTCAAAGGAAATTGCGGCTTTATGGGACTTGTGCATTTAGAGCATCTTTCGCATACGATGGAGACGCTTCTTGACGGTCTGCGCAACGGGGAAATCAAACCGGAAGAAAAATATATCGGCAAATTGCTTTCGCTCCTTGATGTTCTTCGGGACGGGGTCAAAGACATTGATAACGGCGGAAACGGGAACGTTGCCAATTTGAACGTTTATATTCAGGAACTGAATGTTCTGCTGGGCAA
>JAITQJ010000404.1 GCA_031288955.1 Planctomycetaceae bacterium
CAGACTTGGAACTGTACGGCAAAACGCTTGACGGCAAAGATTTTGACTGGAAATCGCTGCGCGGCAAGTAGGTTGTTGTCAAGTTCACGGCTTCGTGGTGCGGACCGTGCAAAGGTGAAATACCCGGAATGAAAGGGGCGTACAAAAAGTATCGCGACAAAGGTTTAGAAATTGTCTCGGTTTACATTTTGGACAAACTTGAAGCCTCAAAAAAATGCGGTCGGGAAAGAAAAATTGCCGTGGATTACCGTTTCGGAAGAACTGACGAGAGCCGCGGGGGATAAGCCGCAGGGCGAATTTTACGGTGTCGAAGGCGTTCCGACGATGCTGCTTGTCGGCGAAGACGGCAGAGTAACTGCTGTGAACACACGCGGAGAAGTATTAGGGCGTGTTGACTCTAATTTCTCAAAGGCTCTAGCCAAGCGTAAATATCAAGGAAAAAGGCGATTAGTTAATCCGCTGCCGCAGGGCTTCGTAAAACAAGATTCCGGCGGCAACGGATATGTTCAAACTGTCGGCAATGCCCTGCATCGGCAGCGAAATGGCGGTTGTGCTGCCGTTGTTCCAAACATCGGTTAAGCCCGTTGCTTCACTGCCGAGAACGATTGCCGCCGGTTTACGGAAGTCGTAATCTGTATAAGATACCGTCCTTGTGTTGACGGAGTCAGGGCATTTCGCTAACGCCAGCGCAACATTCCGTTCCTGTAAATAATCCAACGCCGCCTGCGAATCCATAACAGCAAACGGCAGTTGGAAAACCGTCCCCAAACTGCTGCGAATCGTGTTCGGATGAAACACATCGGCATTGACGTTGTCCTGTGCTGGATGAAACGCAAGGATAATGCCGTCAACACCGGCGGCATCGGCACTGCGGAACACCGCCCCAACATTGCCGGCTTTCTCGATATTTTCCAAAACGGCAAGCAGTACTCCGTTCTTTGAAGGGCTGCCGAATACCGCCTTTTCAAAGGTTTTCAGCGTCCGTTCCGGCTCCTGGGCAACCGCAACAACGCCTTCGTTCCGGTCACCGTAAGCGATTTTTTGCAGCAGGGCTTCGCTGATATAATGCAGCGAAGCGTCTGCACAACGGTAAACCGCCAAAGCATCTTCGCTGCCGAACAATTCTAAAATCCGAATACCGCTTTTAATCGCCCTGTCGATTTCACGTCTGCCGTCAATCAGGAACGTTCCTGTCCGGCGGCGGTGCTTCGCTTCACGCAGTTTCACCGCTTCTTTAATTTTCGTATTCGACGGACTCGTGATGATAATTGACAAGCGACCGGAAATAACTGATAATGGTATTTTATTGTATTGCCAGCGAAAAAGAAATGTCCAGCCCGATAGTTTATGCCGATTGGGATTCACGGTTCTTCGGTTTCCCGATTGGAAATCTCGAAGTACCTGATGGTTGTACCAAAGAAACTTTTGATGCTATACTCCAAGAGGCACATCTGAAGTACCGGCTCGTTACGGTTACACTGAACGGCGACGGTCCTGAAACGCTGCCGGTTTCCGCAGCGGTGTGTCCGTGTTATGCCCGGCAATTACATTTTAAGAAGTTGTACGTTCAAAAAAATCCGCAGGATACGGCTGCCGAACAGAACCCCAACGTTCGGGTTTATACCTCGTCATTCTGTACACCGGCATTGGAACGCCTCGCCGTGCAGTCGGGAACATTGACCCGGTTCCGTCTTGACCCCGAATTGTCTGCCCGATACGAGCAACTTTTTCTGGCATGGATTCATAATGCCGTCGGCAAAGAACTGGCAGACAGTATTTGGACTTGGGTAGATAACGGACAGCACGAAGGCTTGGTAACGATTCGCTGTGCTAAACGGACAAATCCGCACACCGGCGAAGTTGAGCGGGAAGGACGTATTGGAATGTTGGCAGTGGACAGCAAACACCGCGGACACGGTATCGGTCAGCATCTTCTCGAAGCCTGCGATTTTTGGTGCAATTCGCTGGACATACCGGTCAGTGCAATCATTACGCAAAAAGATAATGTGCCGGTGCGGTCGCTGTGCGAAAAAGTCGGTTTTCAACTTGACCGTGAAAGCAGCGTGTATCATTATTGGTCTCCCGGCTGGCTTTACGATATGCACCGCGGTTGGGTTGTGCAGCAATGAAGCGGATACTGATTGCATTGGCAACATACAACGAGCGGGATAATCTGCCGCCGCTCATTGACGAAATTTTTGCTGCCGTTCCCGAAGCCGATATTCTTGTCATCGACGATAATTCTCCTGACGGCACCGGCGATTGGGCGCAGTCTTTTTCATCCAGCGGGCGGCGGTTGAAATTGATTCGCCGCAGCGGTAAACTCGGTCTCGGTTCGGCAGTGCTGGAAGCAATGCGTTATGCCGCAGACAGCGGTTATGATTATTTACTCAATATGGATGCGGACGGCAGTCATCGTCCGCAGTACATAGCGTCTTTGTTACAAAAATCTGCCGAAGGCTATGATGTCGTGATTGGTTCGCGGTACATTGCCGGCGGCGGGGTTGAGAACTGGGCGTGGTACCGGCGTTTGATGAGTTGGTGCATTAACAGATATGCCCGCTTGATGCTGGGCTTGAAAACGCGGGATAACAGCGGTTCGTTCCGCTGTTATCGGGTGGAACTGCTGCGGCGGCTGGATACCGAGTCGGTCGTCTCGCGGGGGTATTCTTTTTTTGAGGAGATACTTTACCGTCTTTCGGCATTAGGGGCATCATTTGCGGAGGTGCCGATTATTTTTGCTGACCGCCGTTTTGGACAATCGAAAATAAATAAGAGTGAAGTGTTTAAGGCACTCTGGATTCTCTTCCGCATAGCACCGTATTGGACGAAAACCCGTTAGTGAAGCGTCAAAGAAATTACCGCTGGTCAGCGTCCGCCGAGAATGTTTAAGCGTTGGGCTTCAAATGTTTGACCGCCCGTTAAGGTGAACTCCGCCTGGTACTCATCAAACGCTTCCTTCGATAATTTTTCGCCCCAAAGCGTCGGATATTTCCCCGTGATACAAGCCTGACATAAGCGGTCCGGCGGCAAACCGACGGCACGTGAAATCGACTCCACCGGTAAATAGCGCAGCGAATCCGCACTGAGGTCTTTTGCCATCTGATTTTCAATTTCCCGCGGTACCCGCCATTCTTCCAGCGGCGCATCGTCCATATATTGCGGAACGAACAACTCGCTGTACGTTGACATATCAATACCGTAAAAACACGGTCCCGTTATCGGCGGACAGGCAACCCGGACGTGAATCTCTTTGGTGTGTCCGAGTTCACGAATCCGCTGCAAAAGAACACGCATCGTTGTCGAACGGACAATCGAATCTTCAACAAGAAATACTTTTTTGCCTTCGAGAACGTCCCGAAGCGGCGTGTATTTCGTCTGCGCCTTTTTCCAGCGGTTATCACCGCCTTCGATAAAAGTCCGACCGCTGTAACGGTTACGCATCAAACCTTCGAGACTCGGAACACCGAGCGAAAACGCCATCGAATCCGCCGCCGCTTTACTTGTATCCGGCACAGGAACGACAATCGTATCGGCATCAATTTCAACATCACCAAGTTCACGTTCTTGTTTTGCCAATTCAACACCAAGATTTTTTCTCGCAAGATAAACGCTTTTAGAATCAATCGTACTGGCAACGTTCGCAAAATAAATCCATTCAAAGAAACAATGTGCCGTCTTCGGAGATTCGGCAAAACGTTCAAAACGGATACCCTTATCGTTGACGATAATCATTTGTCCCGGTTCAACACGTTTAATGCTTTCGGCAGCGAAGCCGAGATTAAAAAGAGCCGTACTTTCGCTTGCCGCCGCAAACAAAGAATCTTCGGCGGCATAGCAGAGCGGTTTGAAACCGAGCGGGTCGCGGGCAACAAACATATCGCCGAGCGCATTAAGAAACACGATGTTATACGCACCGTCGAAAAATTGAGTCAGCGACCGGCAGACTTTCAGCAAATCCGGTTCTTCCTGCGGCGATAACGCTGCACAAATATAGTGCATCATTACTTCCGTATCGGTTTCGCGGGACAGATATGTGTTGCTGTCGTTGAGCAGTGTTTCCCGCAGGTCGCCGTAGTTGGCAAGTTGTCCGTTGAAAGCGAAACTGAACCATTTGTGTTTTTTGATATGATGCCGCTCGAACGGTTGAGCATAACTCCGGTCATCACGTCCGCAGGTTGCATAACGGACGTGACCAATGGCGGCTCTGCCTGCATATTCCTGCATCAGATTCAAAAATTTGTCTTTTTTGGCGGTGTGAAAGACTTCCGAAACCGTTCCGATGTCTTTATGCGTATCGATGAGTTGCTTCCGCTGCGGGGAGTACGTTGTAAATCCGGCGGCGAGTTGTCCCCGGTTCTGCAAGTCGAGCAACATTCGCGGCATCAGTACGGAAACGGCTTCCCGTCCTTGCGGCGGACAAAGCGGCGATTGACTGCCTTTGGACAAATGGTAAATCGCGGCAACACCGCATTCTTCGTGCAGTTCACTCATTAAGTTTTTATTAGTAATTGCTTGAGGGCGGCAACACAGACGGTACTATGTTTTCTATTTCCTTACGGTTTTTCACTATTCGGGCATTGGCACACCAGTTTTCCGCAGCCGGGGCAGCCGGTGCCGTATTTTTTCATCAGGGCTTCGCTCAAATCGATTCCTTTGATGTTGGCAATCGTTATGAGCCAGGCGAGAACATCTGCAAATTCGCCTTGCAGTTCTTCAACGGTACCGCAGCGAACGGCAGCAGCGAGTTCGCCGACTTCCTCCATCAGCCAAAGAAAAGTTGCCTCGGCTCCCCGTTCGGCATCCTTAACATAATACATTTTATAAATTAAATCCTGCAAATCGCGCAGTGTTATATCTGTCATAATGACGGCAACTCCCTGGTATCTTATAATGCGGGACTGAATTTTCGTACGAACCGCTAACAACCTCCATTCTAGTCAAAAAAACAAAATTAGACAATCAGGGACAGGCGGATGACAAAACCGGCTTTTTTTGTGCAAAAACCGTTCTTTATTGGTTGGGGGAAACGTAAAAAATTAAAAAAATCCTGAAAAAAGCGCAAGCAATTTTGCTTGCGCTTTTACTTGCGCTTGCGCGGGAACTGGTAAAATATCCAAAGAATTGATTTTGCACTCCGCCTGTACTGCACAGGGACTAGTTGCATTGCAAAAAACGTTTTGTTAGAATGGTACCGGAATTTTAACCCTGAATAATCGAGAAAGGAGAACGCAATGGCACGACCTGTTACTTTAACAACCGGACAATGGGCAGACCTGAAACTCGCCGAACTCGCACCAAAAGCCAAATCCTTCGGGTATGAGGGACTTGAACTCGCAACCTGGGGCGAACTCTTTGAAGTCCGCAAAGCCGTCACCGAAAGCGATTACTGCGCTAAACGCAAGGAAATCCTCAATAAAAACGGACTCGGCTGCTGGGCTTTACAAGCACACCTCGTCGGACAATGCGTTCTCGACAAAATCGATGAACGGCACAAAGGCTTTTGTCCCGATTACGTTTGGGGTGATGGTAATCCCGACGGCGTAAACAAACGTGCCGGCGAAGAAATGAAAGACCTCGCCCGTGCCGCAAAAAATATGGGCTGCGGTGTCGTTACCGGCTTTACCGGTTCAAGTATCTGGCAGTTCCTCTATTCATTCCCGCCGGTCTCGCAGGCAACGATTGACGGCGGATTCAAACTCCTTGCCGAACGATGGAATCCTATTCTCGATGTTTACGGCGAGTGCGGTGTCAAGTTCGCTCTCGAAGTGCATCCGACGGAAATCGCCTTTGATTATTACAGTGCCGAAACGGCTTTGGAGGCACTGAAGTACCGACCGGAATTCGGTTTCAACTTTGACCCCTCGCACCTTCTCTGGCAGGGAGTTGACCCTGTTGAGTTTCTGTACCGCTTCAAAGACCGGATTTATCACGTGCATATGAAAGATGCGATTGTGACTCTCAACGGCAAGAGCGGTATTCTGTCATCACATTTGAACTTCGGCGATTACCGGCGCGGCTGGGATTTCCGGTCGCTTGGTCACGGCGGCGTAAACTTCGAGGAGATTATCCGTGCGTTGAATCACATCGGCTACAACGGTCCGCTGTCGGTTGAATGGGAGGATATGGGAATGGAACGTGAATTCGGGGCAACCGAGGCGTGTGCCTTCGTCAAAAAGGTTAACTTTTCGCCGAGTAATATCGCCTTTGACGGTGCCTTTGATAAGGAAAACCGGTAACTATCGGGAAAGCAGGTAATGGGCGAGTCGCAAACGCTGATTTGCCCTTAAACGAGTAATGACAATGAAACTTTCACACGCTGCAACCGTTGGTATTTGTGTTTTACTGCTTGCGTCCTTGCTGGATGCCAAAGAGAATGTGCCGCTTTTGCAGCAGCAGGATGTCGTACCGCTCGGTTTGACCCGGACCTGGTTTCATCAAATCAAGGTGTTGTCGAGTCAAAGTAAGGTGATTCATACGCTTGTCGAAGGCGGACAAATGTTCGTCGTTACCAGCGATGCGAATCTGCACGTTATTAACTCCGAAACGGGACAATGGCTTTGGTCGCGGGAATTGGGAAAACGGGGGCAAACGATTGCCGAACCGGCGGTCAACAGCCGGATTGTTTCGCTTTGCAACGGATTGGACTTCTTTATCTTCGGACGCAACAGCGGCAAACTGCTCTACCAGGTTGAGTTGACGAACATTCCGTGCGCTCCGTTGCAGATGAGCGAAAATTACGTTTACATTCCGCTGGCGAATCAAATGATTCAGGCAATTCTTTTGAGACAGATACCGCCGGAAAAACACGAGCGGGATAAACTCAAGGAAACGGCGGAGAAGAAAGCAGAAGAGTTTGACGATATTAAATTGAAAAAGGTCATCGAACAGTTTGAGGAAGCAAAAAAATCGCTGCGTCAAGTTGAAACGAAAGATAAAACGAAAGACGATGATATTATTCTTGATGCTTCACATCGGATACCGATTTCGTGTGCCGCAATGGGGACAGTCCACTCGAAACCGGTTTTGTCGCGGCAAGTCTATGAACCGAAATCGTGGTCGGATGAACTCGGCAAAGTGAAAAGCGGCGTACATTTCGAAATGCTGTCTTGGGTAACGCAGCAAGGTTATCTGTATTCGGCAGGCATTGATACATTATCGGATAGGGAAATGACGCTCCGCTACCGCGTTAATTCCTCGGCACAGACGTATTATCTTGACCGTTCACGAACATACCAGCGTGAAATGCCGGGGCATAAAGAGATGATGGCGAGTCCGGCAGCCAATCAGCCGATACCGGCAAACGACGATTCGGTTAACCGTATTCGTGTGCCGGATATGATGGTCGCCGGCGGCAGAGCAACATATATTTTTGCGGTCAACACGAAATTCGGTAATATCGTCTGGCAGTTTCCGACACGGGGCGAACTAACCGAACCGATTGCAGTTATCGGCAGAGACGTTTATGCACCGGTGAAGTCAGCAACAACGAAAGGCGGGCTGCATCATTTCGATTTGCTCGACGGAGCGAAGGTCATTGACAGGCGGCTTGACGAAAAAAAGTATTGGTTTGCCGCAGATGTTTCGCAATTTGTTGCCGCTTCCAAAAACCGGTTATATGTTTTAGACTCGGCGAAAAAACTGGCGGTATTGGATAAAGAAACAGGGGCGGTGCTGAATCGTTTTGATACCCGTGCGTTTGAAAGAGTTCTTTTTAATGCCGAAACAGACCAGATATTTTTGATAACCGACCGTGGCTTGATACAGTGTCTTCGGGAACGGAACGTTGGCAATACACCGGAATCCGAGCCGCAGGAGACAGAGCCGTGTTCGCTGCGTCATCGTTTGAGTTGCGCACAATATGCGGCGATAACGGAAGGCAAGGCTTGGAACGGCGATGTCGCTCCGACTGCCGTAAAAGGCAAAGACGGGGGTGCCAATCCGGCAGAGAGTAAAGAAGATGAGGAAGACGCACCGGCAGTGAGTGCCGTTAAAGACAAAACAATGAAGCATTTTGAACTATGGTGGGAGAACACGCTGCCGCCGTCAGAAAAAAAACGGCAAGAGAAACAGGAAAAATCTGCCGAAGACAAAGATGCCGCAAATAAATCAGCGGACGGCAATGACGCTGCGGAAAAATAATTGCTCAACTGCTCTTTTGCTGACCGTTTTGGTTATACCAAAGCAAGCCGATAAGCGTTTTGGCATCGCGGATTTGACCGGTTTGTACCATCTGCATCGCCTCCGGCAAGTCAACGATAAGCGGCGTAATTTTTTCGCCGTCCTCCAGATTTGTCGGTCCCGCAACCAACTTTTCCGCCTTAAACAGATACATTTCTTCCTTAATGAATCCGGGCGAGGCATAAAAGCGAAAAATCTCTGTCATCTCGCCGGCGGTATAACCCGTCTCCTCAACCAATTCCCGCCGTGCCGTCACGAGCGGCTGTTCTGCCGGTTCCCGTGTACCGGCAGGCAATTCAATCAGTTCTTCATCAACGGCGACCCGCGGCTGTTTAATCAGAACAATACGTCCGTCCGGTAATATCGGTAATATCACAACCGCACCGGGATGCTCAATAATGTGCCGCTCTAACTGTGTGCCGCTGCGCCCTGTCGTAAATTTCCGAACAACCTTAAATAATTTGCTGGTAAAAAGAATGTCCATCGTTTTTTAGTTGAGAATTGATAATCAGGATATACTGTTTCATACTGGGTCCATTCTCAATTATTCATTCTTTTTTGTCAACTGCCTGCGCTGAGAGGTAATTTTACCGTGCAGCAAAATTTCCGGTTCGCGTCCGCCCAGTAAACGTAAGACAAATAAAAAGACCGCCAAGCCAATCACCCCGCCTAACGTAATGTGCAGAAAATCATCCAGTGAACTGCTGCCCGGCAGCGACTTCATTACAACCGCGACCGCCAGCGTCATACAAGCCGTTGCCGTCAGCGAACGCAGGATACATAAGACCAACGCCTTCACGTTGAGCATCTTATAACGCAGCGAAAAATAGAACAATAATCCGGCGGCTTGTACACCGGCGGCAATGCTCGCAGCAAGCGCAAATCCCTGTTCCCGCATCCAGCACATCAAAAACAAGGCGAGCAGTAAATTCAGTACAATACTGCCGGCAGCAGCCCAAAACGGCGTTTTATTGTTGCCGAGAATGTAAAACGCCCTGATAATCACCGGCAGCGTACAAAAAGCCCAAACACCTGTTCCGAACCAGAATATCATATCCGCCGTCCGTATCGTGTCGCAGGCATTAAACGCTCCCCGCTGGAATAGAAGGTGTGCCAACTTTTCCGACATCAGCATCAGTGCTGCACCGGCAGGAATCGAAAACGCAAATTGCAGCCGCAGTCCCAGCGTCAAATCTTCGCCAAGTGCCTTATAATGTTTTCGAGCGGCGTTTCTTGCCATTAGTGGATAAAACGCCGTCGCAACGGCAAACCCGATGAGTCCCTGCGGGAATTCAAACAGCCGCTCGCTGTAATAAATTGCCGCCGCCGCTCCCGGACGAAGCGGATATGTCATAACGTTGTTCAGCCAATAAATCGGGGTACCTGCCGTACCGGAAAAAAGCCAAGCCGCCGCACTGGCGACGAGCAAATTGACCTGTACCGTCATTAAACCGAAAACCTGCGGTAAAAAACGGTGAAAGGTTTGCCGGATTTCCGATTTAACCGAAGCAAAGTGAAAATCGAAGCGAAAGCCGCTCGCTTTCAGAAAAGGAAAGTGAATCAATAGTTGAATGAAACCGGCAGTCAAAATACAGAGCGTTAAAATATAACACCGCTTATCGGGGTCAAGAGCCGTACCTTGAAAATGCGAATACAGCGGTACAACGACAAGAATACCGGCAAGCCAGATGACGTTGAGTATCGGCGGGACAAATGTCGAAACGGAAAAATTGTCCTGCGTTTGCAAAGCGGCACTGCAAATTGCCGCCATACAAATCAAAATCAGATACGGCAGGAGCAGCGACAGCAGTTGTGCGGTAATATAGACTTTGCCGTCGGGATGAAAGAACCGGATACCTGTCCAACAAAGAATTTCACCGATGCAGACGAATCCGGTCAAATAGACGAAAAAGCGGCACAGGATTGCCGTCAACAGGGCGGCGGCTTTTTGCCGGTCTTTATGCCAGACTCTGCCGAAAATCGGGATAAAACTGATGCCTAACGAACCGTCGCCGAAAAAACGCCGGGCGACATCCGGCAAGCGAAAAGCAAGGACGAAAGCGTCCATCGTTCCGCCGACGGACATTCCGAGCGACCCGGCGGTAACGACATCCCGAAGCATACCGAGAAACCGGCTGAAAAGCGAACCGGCGGCAACAACCAGCGTTCCCCGCAGGGTCTTTCGTCGCCGACCGGCTGCGAGGTGCTTGTCGCTCTCTGCGGTTCCGCTTTGCTCTTGCGTCAATGCTGCGTTATGATTACGATACGGTACTGATAGAAATGTTCACCGCAAAACTGCTTCAATTTCAGGGACCGCTCGACTTGCTGCTTTATTTGGTACGCAAGAACGAGTTGGATATTCTTTCGATACCGGTAACGAAATTATTAGAACAATTCAACGAGTACATTCTAACACTCCAACAAATTGATGTCAATTTAGCGGGAGATTTTCTCGCAACTGCCGGTACACTGCTTGAAATAAAGACCGCCGCCGCCGTTGCGTTGATTGATGGAACCGCCGGTAAAGAGGCTGAGATGCTGGATTCCGTTCCCGTGCCGAAACAGGAGTTAGTCAAGCAACTGCTGGAATACAAGAAGTATTGCGATGCGGCAACGGTACTACAGAGGCGCAGTGAACGTTGGCAGTTGCGGTTTCCTCGTTTGCCTGATGATTTACAAGGACCGCCGCGTTCGGCGTTTGGTATGGAGACAGCAGCGATACAAGAGATTGAACTTTGGGATTTGGTCAGTGCTTTTGGACGAATACTTCGGGAAAATGCGCCGAAGGCGAAGCACGAGGTGATTTATGATGAAACGCCGATTGGAGTGTATATGCGGACTATCCATCAGCAACTTTGTATGAAGCGGCGGCTGGCATTTCGGTCGTTATTCAAGGCGGGACAGCATAAAAGCACAATGGTCGGACTGTTTTTGGCATCGTTGGAATTGGTTCGTCACGAGTTTGCGAATGTTTATCAGGAGATAAATTTCGGTGAAATTGAATTAGCGCATCGTCAAAGCACGAAAACAATGGATTTTGCCGCTCTGAATGCGTGACAGCAGGTAATGCGGCTGCAACTTGCGAAAGTATTAAGGATTTCCGGCAAAATCTCGTGCGGTAAGAAATTGTTCTCTTTTGTTAATGAGGGGACAAACTTATGTGCCGTTTGACAAATTGACGTTTTTTGTGAAAATACATAGAAATAACACGGCGATTATCCTACCGAATGTCTGACCCCCTTGCAGCGCAACCCTATTCCGACCCCCCGTACCGGTCTCAAACCTTTAACGGGATGACTGTCGAGGGGTTTTCACGCGCCGCTATGCAAACCTATTGGCGCATCCCCCAACTCAAACTCGGCTTCGATTGCGGAGGACACCCCTGGGAGTTTATGAATACGCCCAACTGGTTCATTTCACACACACATATGGACCATTTGCTGGCATTGCCGGCGTACGTTTGCCGGCGAAGAATGATGAAAATGTCCCCGCCGACGATTTTTTTGCCTGCCCAATCTGTTCACCTCGTTGAAAAACTCTTCGATGTCTATAAACACCTCGACCACGGACGGCTGCCCTGCCAATTAGTCGGTGTACAGCCGGGCGAAGAGTACGTTTTGTCAAGAGAAATTGTCGTTACTGCCGTTGAAACATTTCATTCTATCCGCAGTGTCGGATATATTGTTTGGGAGCGGCGCAAGCGGCTCAAACCGGAGTTACAAAAACTCCCGCAGGAACAGATTCGGCAACTGGCTGTGTCCGGTCAGGAAGTGTCCGTTGAGGTGCGTTTTCCGAGAGCGGCATACCTCGGTGACTCAACCATTCAGGGATTAGATGCGAATCCGGCGATGTTTGAAGCGGATATATTGATTATGGAAATGTCGTTTGTTGCAAAGCGGCATCGGGGCGATAAACTCCGCCGCTACGGACACGTCCATTTGGACGATGTCGTCGAACGCCGGGAAAAATTCCGCAATGGTGTAGTCATTGCATCGCATTTTAGTACACGGTGTCCTGACCGGGAAATTAAACGCATCGTAACAAAGCGTCTTCCCGATATGCTCGCCGGAAAACTCGTTTTATGGTTTTAGTACAAATTAAAAGTTGGTGTGGTTCTTTACCGTTCCCGTTGTCCGCTATTTTGTGTAGAATGGACGCTATGCTAATTTTTATCTGCTCTAGATGTTTGTTGACGAATTAGAAATCAATGTTGAGGCGGGGAAAGGCGGAGACGGCTGCGTTAGTTTCCGGCGGGAAAAGTACATTCCCCGCGGCGGTCCCGACGGCGGAGACGGAGGAAGGGGCGGAAGCGTCATCTTTCGTGCCAATGCTAATTACAACAGCCTGATTCATCTGACGCAGCAGCATCTTTGGAAAGCGGACAGCGGTAAATCCGGCAGCGGAGCAAAACGGCACGGGGCGGGTGCCGATGATTTGTCCCTTGATGTTCCCGTCGGGACGATGATTTTTGACCAAAAATACGGTTTTCTGCTCAAAGACCTCGCCGCTAACAAAGACGAAGTCGTTGTCTGCCGGGGCGGAGCGGGCGGCAAAGGTAATGTCCGTTTCAAAAGTGCGGTGAACCGTGCGCCGCGTCAAGCCGAACCGGGGGGGGCAGGAGAAGCCCGAACCGTCAGACTGGAACTAAAAATGATTGCCGATGTCGGACTTGTCGGCAAACCGAATGCCGGTAAAAGCACGTTGTTGAGTGTGTTGTCGGCTGCGAGACCGGAAATAGCGGCGTATCCGTTCACAACGAAGCATCCGCATCTCGGTTTAGTTTACGTCGATTTGGACAGGTCTTTTTTGATGGCGGATATACCGGGATTGATTGAAGGGGCGAGCCGGGGCATTGGTTTGGGACACGATTTTTTGCGGCACATTCAGCGTTCAGGCTTGTTAGTACATCTGATAGAACCGGCACCGGACGATGGAACGCTGCCTTGGGAAAACTATGTTGCCGTGCGCAGAGAGTTGACGGAATTTGACGCAGAGTTAGGCAATCGCCGCGAAATTATTGTGATAACGAAATCAGATTTGCCGGAAGCGCAATCTGTTCGGCAGAACTTTGCCGGACATTTACAGCGGGATGTACATCTTATATCCGCAGCAGCACAAAGCGGACTGCGTGAATTGACGGAAACGATTTACCGGGAATTGAATAAGGCTTCCGGGCAAGAGGAATCTCCAATGAGTTCGTTTTCAAAACTCTAAGGCCATTGCCTAGCACCTCTCATATTTTTTAGTAATTTTTTGGGTATTGTATCGTTTTCGTTGCGATAGTCGAAGCGAAATATCACATTCTTTTAAGCGCAACATAAAGTTTTGCGAAGCACAACCATTAAACTTTGCAGATCGTCGGTATGAATGGTCGGGCCGGTCAGGATTCGTCCTTGAATAATAGGCATCAGAGTCTCTTCGGAACAATGAGGAACGATGGTTATCAGCGTTTGAGGAGTCCGAACACCGTGTTTTACTGGCGGCACCGCGACCGCGTTTGCCCCGTACACGCTTCGCTCCAAAGTAACTCTCATCAAGTTCAAACTCATCGAGTTCCTGCTGATGTTCTTTCAATCCTGCTCAAAATATCCGTTAGCGATCTCCCGAGAATAGGAATCGACTGTGCGACGATTCACGCCAACAATGACCGCCGTAACCTCTTCGCAAAAACACTGCAATATCCTCGCCTGTTTTTGACGATTTAACCTGTGATAACGCATAGACTTACACTATTATCTATACAAGAGACGTTTGTCTAGAGTCTAAATCTTTGTGGTTGCAGATATGAAACGAACCACTCGCCGACCCAAAACGCCGGGAATGTTCATCTAAAGATTTTGAACGCCTATTGTACTTTTCACGAATTGCCGCTATAATGCCAGTCGGTTTAGAATATGTTGTTTGCGCACCATTACCTACTGAATTAAGAATGGTAGTCAACAAAACGATGCCGCAATGGTTTTTTCCTGAACAAAGGAAATCGGATGTCCGCCGTGATCCGATTGAATCAGAATACTTCAAACACGACCAGGAAAATGAAGCCGATTATGACGGTGTTGATAATCTTGTGCGCGAAGTGTTGCAGAATTCTCTTGATGCAGCAGTCGATACCAATAGCCCCATCCGTGTT
This sequence comes from Planctomycetaceae bacterium, assembly GCA_031288955.1. GTDB lineage: Bacteria > Planctomycetota > Planctomycetia > Pirellulales > Thermoguttaceae > WRKP01. The sequence goes on from JAITQJ010000404.1 coordinate 14,312, forward strand.
CGCTTTGCTATCTATGACCATTCAAAAATGCCGAACAAGGAACGGCTTCAGGTTTATTTCGACCGCTTGAAAGCCCCAATGCAGGTTTGCGATTCTTCGTTCGATTTCGAGAATGCAACCGAAGGTTTTCTCGTTTGCGAAGACTTCGGAACACGCGGTCTCGAAGGCGATGTCGGATTATCTAGCGACCCGAAAACGTCTGAACCGCGGCAGGATTTCTTTTGGTTTTGGCGTAACGTAGCCCGCTCTGCAAAGTCAGAAGGAACACTTGGACGCTGGGGTATAGGGAAAGCCGTTTATCATCGGGCAAGCCGAATCGGTTGCTTTCTCGGATTAACCGTTCGCCAAAGCGATGTCCCAAAAACTTACCTGATGGGACAAGCCATTCTTAAAATACACGAACACAATGGTAAGGAATATATTGCCGACGGTTTTTGGGGAGACAATGACAGCGGAATGATTTTGCCTGTTACAGATAAAAAAATCATCGAACAATTCCGCCGCGAGTGGGACATATCACGTCACAGCGAACCCGGTTTGTCGGTCATCGTCCCCTTTGTTGACTCCGGCTTGAATAAAACGAATATCTTGCAAGCCGTTGCCGTTCATTTTTTTGAAAAAATTCTCCAAGGATTGCTGATAGTTGAAATCGAAACCCCGAATCCGAACGATAACGTCATATTGGCTTCCGACTCTATTGCAATTCTGTGTAAAGAAATTCAATGGGACGGAAATAAAAAATTCAAACGCCATACCTCACCGCCGATTGCCTTTATCGCAGAATGTTTGGCTTGCAAACGCCGTCCGTTAGAATCAAAATTGTTGGGCGTGGAAAAAATTCCCGGATTGACGAAAGAAACTTTTGACGAGGATTCTCTCAATACAGCACGAGAGCAATTTGAATCCGGATATCTTGTTGCCGTCAAAATTCGTCTTCAGTTTAGTAAAAAAAACGGGCGGTACTTCACTGACATTCAGGATACATTCGATGTTTTTGTGCAGAAAACTGACGACAAAACCCCTGACAGTTATTTTGTTCGCGAAGGAATGACCATTCCCAAACCTAATTCCAGTAAAGCAAAACAAAACGGAGTGCGAGGGTACGTACGTATTCAAAAGAATCCTGATTCGAGCGGTTCGTTGGCATCATTACTGGGCGATGCCGAAGGACCGGCACACGAAGACTGGAACACAAGCGAAAAACGCATTCAGCAAAATTGGAAAACCGGTGCCAAAGGACGAATAGAGTTTATCAAAAAAATTGTTGATTCCGTGTACAGCGTATTGAATCCTCCATTAGGACAAGCGGATTCACAATTTTTAAGCGGCTATTTTTCAATACCGGAACATTCCGGGACAATCCGAAGCCGCAAGGATACAACGTTGCCAATACCGGTCATTATAAACGAATCCCCTAAATGGTATCGGGTCGATAAAAGACCGTGCGG
>JAITQJ010000251.1 GCA_031288955.1 Planctomycetaceae bacterium
ATTACTCACCATTTACTTTAGCCCTTCTTTGAACTCGTTGAGTGAATCGCAGGTTGCGGCGAGAACGGTTAGGGATTCTAGCGCAATCAGGTCGGAATAGGAATTGACCGTTTTAACGATGCCTTGCGGCACTTTGCCGATTTTACTCACCGATAAAGCATAACGAACAAACGATTGCCCCCAGCCTTTAACACGCGGGTCATCTTTCACAGCGGCAAGATGATTCATCGCCCCGTCAAAGCCCGACTCCGACTTGCAAAAAAATCAGGATAATACCTTTGACAGAGACAGTCTGTATTTTGTTCTCACGAGTGAAGACGGTGTCATTACCGGCACAAATACATTGACGTTTCTTATTGCCAATTACGGTTGGGACGGTAAAAACAATCCTACCGGATTATGGCTTGAAGCAAGCCTTGTCCATAAACTCCGCGGTACGCCGGGTGACGGTTTCGCCCCGACTCCTGAACCGGCGACGCTGCTGATTCTCGGTTTAGGTCTGGCAGGTCTCGGACTTGCACGGCGGCGGAGAAGGTAAGGTAATGAATAGTTAATAATGAAGAATGAAGAATGAAGAATGAAGACACCGGTTATCCGTTTTCTCTCATTATTCATTCTGCATTTTTCATTGTTAATTTTCACGAAGGCAGCGGTAATGACGATATTGAGGTATTAACCGCTTTCATAACTCAATATCACCCCCGCATCATTCCTCGCCGCCTTTCGTAGTTCAATCTGCGTGCAGACTTGCCGATGCACCATCTATGATGTATAATAAAAGACGGAGTTATGCGTACCGCTTTGTTGTACCGCAATTATGTGCGAACAATCTACCGAACAACCCGCTGAAACGGGTACCGCCGAATTTGAACATATCCTGCTTGCCAATATCGCCGCTGTACTTCTCTACGTCGGTTTAGACCAAAGAATTTTATGGTGCAACCAGCGGTTCAACGATTGGATAGACGGAAAAAATCCGCTCGGCGAAAAGTTTTTCGATGTCCTTAACCGACCTAAAATGCGGGGTCCCGACTTTCTTCCGTTCTCCAAAGTCAAACGGAGCGGACTCAATTCCACAACCGTGTTGGAAATTGCCAAAGGTCCGTATAAATACCTCCGAATGAGTGTCGGTCCCGTCTTTAATGAGGACGGCGATAAAGTCGAACATTATGTCGTCAGCCTGCACAATGTTACTGACCAGACAATCCGCGAAGAGAAATGGGCAAAACTGCGTCAAGCCGGCAGAGAACTTGCCGATTTATCAAAAAAAGACATATTACAGCGGTCGCCGAAGGAACGTACCAATCTTCTCCGGGCAAAAATTGCGAAGTACGCCCAGGAAATCCTGAAGTTCGCCTCCATTGAAATCCGTGTCAAATCGGAAAGAAATCCGAAACTGTTAGAACCGCTCTTTGCTCTCGGAATGGCAGAAGAAGCCCGGCTGCGGACGTTGTACGTCAGTCAGGACGGCAACGGTATTACCGGCTGGGTCGCCTATCACGGCAAAAGTTATAAGATGGACGATGCCAGTGAAGACCCGTTTTTTATCGAAGGTGCTGTCGGAGCAAGGAGTTCGCTGACCGTACCGCTGCTTTGCCGGGGCGATGTTATCGGCACGTTCAACGTTGAAAGTCAGCATCCGGCAGCATTTGACGATAACGATTTATTGTTATTGGAAACATTTGCCGCTGACATTGCGCTGGCGATTCACACGCTTGAATTGCTGTCAGTTGAACAAAAAGAGACGGCTTTCCGCAGTATCGAAAAGGTGTTCAGCGATTCGATAGTGCCGCTTAATCTGATATTGAACGAGACGGCGCGGCTGCCGATTGACGAGTTCCAGGACAATCCCGAAGGCATTGACATCGGCGATGTTATGTCGTCCTTTATCCGTATCAGGGAATCAACAAGGCAGATTCAGTCGGCATTTCAGGAACACATTGCGGCATTGACGATGGATATTCCGCCGGACCTTTCGTCAACGGACTGTGCGAATTATCCGATGCTGCGCGACAAGCGGATTTTACTTGCCGATAGCGACGAATCGGTCGGCAAGGAGTTGAGCCGGCTGCTGTTTTATTACGGCTGTACAGTGGAGTCTTCGACGACGGGGTTCGGTGCATTAAAAATGCTCGAAACAACGCGGTACGATGCTTGTATGAGCGATATTAAGTTGCCGGATATGTCGGCGTTTGTCTTTTTCAAGCAGGTTCGCTGTATTTACTGTAAACGTCTTGACGGTCGGTCGCTGTACACTATTTGTGAACCGCCGGCAGAAGACCCGGTTTGCCCGGAGGTGCGTATGCCGTTTGTTCCGTTTATTTATATGCGGAGTTTCGGTTATGACAGCGGTCACGTGACAACACGGGCTGCTCTGGCGGGTGTACAGAAACCGATATTTAAGCCGTTTATCCTAACACAATTATTGGAATCACTTAAACAAGTCATTGTCAAAGCAGAGAGACAAGAGACAAAACAATGAACGATACACGATAGACTTGTTCGGTAACGTTAATTTAGAGTAAAAACCGGCGGCACAGCCGCCGGCTTTCGGCGGGGCAGCGTTTTTACGCTAAAATAGTATAAATCACGAGAGCCGGATACTTTGTATCCGGCTAATAACCCGTCATACCGCAGCGTAACCGCTCGTCCGTCATCGACATCGCACAGGTTACCGAACAAGTCTAATGCATAAACCACGGAGGCACGGAAGACACGGCGTTTTTTTAACCACGCAGGCACGTCAGAACGGTATTGACCAGCGTACCGGTATCAAACGGCTTTTCCAGAACGGCATTACAGCAACTAAAATGGACACCACCGGAAATCAACGTTTTATCCACAACGGCTATCACCGGTTTGCTAAACCCCTGCGCACGCAACTCCTTCGCTGCCGTAATGCCGTCCATCACCGGCATAGACACGTCCATCAAAACGGCATCATAAGCAAAACTGCTCTTTTCTGCTGCCATCACCCGCTCAACCGCAGTCTGTCCGTTCGATGCCGTCTCCACCGTTGCACCGGCAGCCTGTAACCTTTCTTCCGCAATCAACTGATTGACGACAACATTGTCGGCAACCAAAATACGGCGTTTATGCAGCGGCAATAACGGATTGGTGTTCAACTGTACCGGCTTTCGGAGATGTGACGGCATTCCCGATAAAGACACCGCCTCCTCTGGACGAACACACGGAATACAAATCGAAAACGCTGAACCCTTGCCCGGTTCACTATCAACAAGCACGTTGCCGCCCATCAGTTGTGCCAAGCCCCGTACAACACCAAGTCCGCCGCTCATACCGCCGTCCCGCTGCGGTGAAAAAACATCGACCGGCTGGAATATCTGCTCTATCTGCTCCGCCGATAAACCAACGCCTGTATCGCTGACCATAATGCAAAGTACCGGCAAGCCGGAGGGAGATTCAACGAGTCCCGAAATCGTTTGCGGAGGTGTAAAAAGCATATCGATAGTACGTGCCGCTCCTGCCGAACGCATTAACATCCGAAACGTTTTTTGATAACCCGACCTCATTACCCCGTTTTGCGATAAATACTTGGGGTCAGGACGAAGCAGCGAAACGCGGATTGTTATGCTGCCGCGTTCCGTGAACTTAACCGCATTATCGACAAGGTCAGAAATCATCTGCCGTAACTGCGTCGGGTCGGAGAGAATCATTTGCGGCACATCGCTGCCGTAATCAAGGCTGTGCCTGATGAGCGGCTTTTCGGCAAAGCGTGCTGCCGTATTTTCAAAAACGTTTTCTATCAGGAGGCGGACGTTGACTGGTACAGATTCAAGCACAAGACGCTTGGCATTTATTTTGGAAAACATCAAAAAGTCGTCGAGAACGATCCCCAATTCCTTGGACGATTTGCGAATATCCTCTATCAACTGCTCTGTACTTAATCCCGAATTGTTTGCCCCCGATACTTTAGCGGCAAGCATTTCAGCACAATCAAGAACAGCGTTAAGCGGAGTACGGATTTCACTCTGCATATTGGAAAGAAAATACTTTTTCGCCTGAATCGCCGCCTGCGAACTATGCCGTTCCAGCACTAACTCGTCCATCGTCCGTTCTAAATCGAGTGTATAACCCATCAAACGTGACGCAATCGTGTGCCGTCTTATCAGCAAAATGTCCACGGTAAAAAACAGCACCAGACACGGCAAAAAGAACAGTTGTGTAAACAGATCGGCGAGAAAAATACGGTAATCCCAATCTTCGCCCCAATAGTCCACGACAAACGCACCGACGATTTGTCCTTCTTTGGAATAAATCGGTTCTGCGGCGGCTATCCAATAACCCCATTTGTCTTTGAACGGCTGCATTGCACAGCCGCCTTTACCTTGTAATGCTGCCCAGATTTCGGTCAATGCGCCGTCTTCATAGACGGTGCTGTTGGCAACTTGATATTCCCGCCAGCCTTCGATTTTTCCGTCGCGGTTTAGGTCGGCAGCGGGACACAGCACAAAGACGGCTTGTCCCTGCGCGTTTTCCCTGACAATGTACACGGAGGCGGCATAATTCCGGCACGTATCCTGCCACACTGCCATCATATTGAGAAGTCTCAAATACAGCGGGTCGGCATTGTTCATTGCCGGGGTTATCTGTTCGTAATCTAGTTCAGCGGCGGAAACGGCAAAAACTCTGGTGATTGCGGTGAGATTGATACGTATGAAGTTTTTGGCACTTTGAACGGAATAGTTCGTTGACGCAACATCGGCGGCGAGAATGAGCAGGAGGATGAGCCAGGTAATACCTTGATAACGGGTAACACGGCGGTTCCATAGTGCGACGGTCAGTATTCCTTTGAACACCAACGCCGCAATGATAATCAAATGCAGTGTGCTTAAAGAAAAAGCCGTCATATCCCCCTACTCTCCTGAATACATACCGTCAAAATACGGAACCCGCCTGGTATTATATCCTGTGTTTTGCCGAAGGTCAAATAATGCTGCCCCTTAAACAAGCGAGATGCAAAGCCGGCGGTTGCACTCCCGCCCGAATGGGGGTATTGACGTTTGGGAATCGATAATTGATAATGGACGATTGTTTTTAATTGAGAACTAAAACAAAATGTCTCTTACCAAAACACAAAAGATTGGAACGCTGGTTAAACAGGTTAACAAGTACGTTAAAAATAACACCGTTCCGGCTCCGCCCCAGGAACGCAATGTTCTCGATGTGCTGATGTACGCCGCACTTTTCGAGAATACCGTATTCGAGTATGCCGACCTGGCACTGGCGAAATTGCAGAATTATTTCATTGATTGGAACGAAGTCCGGGTCTGTACCATCAAGGAATTAGCCGGTGCGATTCCGATGATTCCCCGCGCCGATGAAGCCGCCCGGCGTATCAAGCGATCCTTGCAGGCACTGTTTGAGAAAACATACGCTTATGACCTCGAACATCTGAAAAAACGGGGCAAATCCGCCGCCGAAGCCCTGAAACAACTTGAGGAAATCAATGCCGGCACACCGTTTATGATTGATTATACCGCCCAGGTCGCTCTTGGGACGCATATCATTCCCCTTGACGAAGCCGCTTTTCGGATTCTCCGTCCGCTTGGTTTGACGCAGTTGAGCAAAGACGAGATGAAAGAACTCGGTGCCGGTTTAGAGCGGGCTGTGCCGAAGTCGTCTGCAATGCCGTTTTCGGTCAAGTTTCACCACTTGGCAGCGTTGTTTTATGCGAATCCTGAAATGCCGGAGCGGACGGCGTTGCTCAAAGCCGTTGACCCTGAATCGCTGCAGCGCAGCAGCGACCCGCCGCAACTGAAAAAACCGGAACCGCCGCCGAAACAATTTGAAAAGCCCAAGCCCGTCTCTGTTCCGATACCGGCGGACCTGGACGACGAAGACGATATTATCCGTGATGACCTCGTCTATGGGGATGATGAACCAAAAACACCGGAAAAGGCAAAACGCGGACGCAAGCCCGGTACGAAAATGAAACCGAAGGCGATGCCTTCTGCTCCGGTTGCGAAACCCAAAAAAAAAGAGCCTCCGGCAAAACCACCGGAAAAAAAGCCTGTTCCCAAACCTGCTCCAAAACCTACCGCCAAACCGCCGGTAAAGAAGGCGGCGGTGAAGCCGAGCAAGGTATCCCCGCCGAAAAAAACGGTTAAAACACAAAAGCCGGAAAAAAAACCGGTCAAAGCGGCTAAAAGTAAGTCGCCGTCAAAAGACCTGCGCAAAAGGAAACCGAAATGAAAACGGTACGGCAGCGGTTGTCAGAAGATTAGCCGCCGTCTGCCGGTTCCCAGACGGCGAATTTGTTCTTGCCGCTGCGTTTTGCTCTGTACAAAGCAGCGTCGCTGTACGCAAATATCTTCACGACATCTGCCGCGTGCTGCGGAAAAAAGGCGACTCCCAGACTGGAATGAATTGTATAAGGCACTCCGTCAAAATCAACCGGATGCGACAAATTGGCGAAAAAACGTTTCATTATGTGTTTCGTCGTCTGCATTTCCATCCCAGCCGCACAAGGAAATACCATCACAAATTCATCGCCGCCCGTCCGTGCTGCCGTATCCGTGTTCCTCATTCCCATAAGCATCCGTTTGCTGAATTCAACAAGCAGACGGTCACCGGCAGCGTGTCCATACGTGTCATTCACGCCCTTAAAATTATCAAGGTCAAGTGTTACAAAAATGAACGGGTCGCCTGTCCGTACCGACCTCGCAATGTATTGCTGCATCCGGTCATTAAGTAAATGCCGGTTCGGCAGCCCCGTCAGATTGTCGTGCAGTGCCAAATGCGCTAGCGAATGTTCGATTTCTTTTTGCGCAGATATATCCGAAGCAACAGCAATCAGGCGATGTACTTTTTTGCTGTCTGCACACACCGCCGCAATTCCCGGCAAATTGACACCGGAATGTGAATCCAGCGACTCATCGCGAATACTGTCCGGTTCACCGCGGACGGGCATTCCCCGAAGACGAATCCACAGGTAATCGCCGTTGTGATTCCGCAAACGGAATTCGACGGAAAACGGCGTAATGTTGTCGGGTGCCTGAAACACTTGCCGCAGCACATCCGCTTGGTCCTGGTCTTCAGGATGGACGAGCAAATCCCATCGCAGGTCGCGGGGCAAATCTTCTACGGTATAGTGCATCATCTGCATAAAACTGTCAGAATACCACGCCGATTTATTGAGAACGTCAATGTCCCAAATACCATCCCGGCTGCACTGTACCGCCAGATTCCAACGCTCCTTGTTCGCCCGTAAGTCGCTTGTCAGTTTCAGCAGACTCTCTTCCCGTTCTTGCAGCGAAGTAACCGAATCACGGAGACGTTCAACCATATGATTGAACGCAATAGAAAAATGCCCCAAAAAGTCAACACGTTGTGTGAAGTCGCCGTCGGCAACCTGCTGTACTTGCCAGGTCAGGTGTCTCAAATTTGCCTGCAATGTCTTAAGACACGATGCGCACGCCCCCTGCACAGAAATGCTGCCGTCTAGATCGCCTTTCGCAAACTTGGACAACACTTCCCGTATCGCTGTCAAATCATCGAACAAACCCGCCGCTTCTTCGGATTGAAATTTTTCCGGTCGGACAGGCAAACTACGGTTCGATAAAATTTGCCGGAGTGGTAAAATATCGTTATTGCTCAACTGTATTATGCTCGTTTCACGTCAAAGCGGCACGTGCGGTCTCCGCTGCACCAGCAGTCAATCTCTTTGGCTTTGAACTGCTGCCCTGTGTATTTGAGGAATATACCGGCGATGAACCCTTCGTCGTAGTTGCAGACTTCGATACCGAGGTCGGGCAGACCGGAACAGTCTAAATCTTCGCCGACGGTCAGCGTAAACTCGCCTTTTTCCGGGTCGGCTGCTTCGACGCGGAGAATACCTATGCCGAGTTCTTTCATTACTCGCTGTAATTCAGCGACGAAACCGTTGAGCGGCAGTGTTTTGAACTCTGCCAAATAATGGTCGAAGAAAAACTTTCCGGCAATATAGCCGGCATCGTAAAACAACTGATTACACGCTTCTGTGCCGAGTTTCTGTTCGGTTACGTCACGAAACGTGTACTGCATCAGGCGGTAAAGCACCAGATTGACTTTATCGCCGAGATTAGGTCTGCCTTCGTTCAAATCGCCGATGATATCCCAATTGAATTCGTAATTTCTGTCCATATAACGTATCCCCTGTGTTAAAGTCACCGGGATAATTGTACCAGCAATAACAAATACTTCAAGAGAAAATAGCCGAGCGGATTGTAAAGCCGAAGGAAAACCGCCTAATTTTTCCGCAGATGGTCGGTTTCAGTTGCCCGGCAAAGAAGCATTGCAGAATAACGGAACAGAAACAGCCGCCGGATACTACCTATTCGAGTATAACCGGTTTTACCGATAATATCAGATAAAACAGTCATAACGACTATTATAGGCAATTTAGGCAAAATAGACAATTTGTCAAGAGAGGGCGATTATGCGGCGCAGCAACGTGAATTATCACAGCACGCCGACGGCATATCTGACCTGATGCGTTGCCGACACAGCATCGTAAACGGCATTGCAGAGATTCATTTCCGCTGCCGAACGCAGTGTTTGCGCATCCAGCACTTCCGTATGATTTATCAAACCTTCCTGAAACTGCCGCGTTACAACACGCAGATTTTCCGTTGCCTGACGCAGTCCCAACTCCGCAACCCGTATCCGCTTGCGGGTTTCCTGTTCCGTCAGCCAAGCCGAACGCACCTGCAACTCAACCATCGATTGTACTTCGTCCTGCTTTCTCGCTGCCGCCGCCGCATTTTCCTTTGCCGACCGCTCACGACCCTGTGCTGCCCCGCCGTCAAATGGTGTCCAATGCAGCGAAACCGCCCCAATCCAGGCTGACTCCTCGTCCAAATGCTGATTCTGCGTATATGTATGTCCGCCGACCACAATGCCTTGCGGCAGTTTTTCGCCGCGGTAAGCCCGTCCCA
>JAITQJ010000254.1 GCA_031288955.1 Planctomycetaceae bacterium
CAATGCCGTCGGCGGAACAAGACGCTTATGACCAGAGCAAAAACGATTACTGGACATATATGTCAACGATTGTAATGGCAAAGAAGACCGGACACACAGAAGGACTCGCCGAAGGACGTACAGAAGGTCGGGTAGAAGCAACGCTTGAAATTGCCCGAAAGATGAAACTGCTCGGTATTGATGCCGCGACGATTGCCCAAACGACGGGGCTGCCGCAAGATGAAATTAAACGGCTGCGAACGGAATCCGGTTAGACTACCCCCCGCCGACGAGTGTTACAACTTCGAGAGAATCGCCGCCGATAAGAACCGTTTCGCCAAATACCCGATGCGATACAAGCAACTTATTGCGTTCAACCGCGACCGGACGCTTATCCAGTTGAAGTTGGACAAGCAGTTGACGAACCGTACAACCGTCAGGAACGTCCAGCGTCTCGCTGTTTACCGTTACGTTTATCATTACCGAATTATACACTCTGCTTTGCAAAAAGCAACCGGCATTGTTATCAAAATCAGTTTTGCGACTTCTTTTGTATTGCTCTTGATTTCGATTGTAAAAATCAATACTATCCGCCGCTGGTATATGTTTTGATGTTAAACTTTTGCACAAAAAATGTCTGTCTCACATTCCTCCCGATTTGATATAACGATTCTCGTCCCTGTTTTGAACGAAGAGGAAACGATTCCTCTATTTCTCCGGCGGGTCAATGAGGTAATGGACTTGTTCCCTGAATACCGCTGCGAATATCTCTTCATTGACGGCGGAAGTACCGACAAGACAGCAGAAATTCTCCGTCAGGAACGGCAGAAAGATGATCGAATCAAAGTCATTACACTTTCCCGAAGTTTCGGTAAAGAAGCATCGCTCGTTTGCGGTCTGAAATACGCTTCCGGTCAGGCTGTTATCCCAATGGATGCTGACCTTCAGGATCCGCCCGAAGTCATTCCCGCCTTTATCAAAAAATGGAATCAAGGTTACGACATCGTTTATGGAACCCGAAAAAGCCGGCAAGACGAGCCGTTTTTGAAACGTCTTACGAGCAAACTTTTTTACCAGCTTTTCAATGTAATTTCAGACCAGCCGATTCCGGCTGATACGGGCGATTTCCGCCTGATGTCCCGCCGGGCGGTCAAAGCGGTTCTCCAAATGCCGGAACGGACACAATTTATGAAAGAAATGTTCCATTGGGTCGGTTTCAAAAGTTGCGGCGTTTCCTATGAAAGACCGGAACGGATAGCGGGAACAACCAAGTTTAATTATTGGAAACTCTGGAACTTTGCATTGGACGGTATAACAGCATCGACAACATTTCCTTTGCGGATTTGGACGTATATTGGTGTTCTCTTCGCCGGCGGTGCAGCAACTTATGCGCTGGGGAAATGTGTTCTGACGTTGTTGTACGGAATTGACCAGCCGGGTTATGCCTCGCTGCTTTCGTTCATCATTTTTTTCGGGGCGATACAGATGATTATCAGCGGTATTCAAGGAGAATATATTGGACGGATTCTCAAGGAATCGAAGCAGCGTCCCGTGTATATCGTTGCCGATATGGACGGAGTGGAGTCATCTGATTCAAAATCTCCAGAATTGCGTCTTGTTACTCCAATGCCGGAACAAAAGAAATCGGCATAATCTTTGCTTATCTGCGTTTGGCTCTTCCTTCTTTTCACGTTATTGTTTCCCAGCGGCTGGCGGCGGAACAATCGCAATGCCAACAGTCAAAGGGGGACGGACTTTTCGGGTTTTATACGGCAAAACAAGTATTTCGGGAATCGTTTCGGCACTAGGAAAACGTTCGTGAAGGTCGTTCGGCATCGAGCGTTCTGACGAACTTGTTATTTCCCAAAGGAGCATCCCGCCGTGTTCATTGATGTCTGAATCTTTGCCAGTGAGTAACTCTGGATTTGTCCAACTCGGTTTGTCTTTCATTGCATAAGCCGCATATTGGTCATTGACGTATGGGCAAGGTGTCATAAAACGGGCATACCAAACTCTATCACATTCTGCTCCGAATTCCTGCATCGGATAATAACAAAACGGTACCTGTTTATCGGCGTAGAACGTGAATAGCCAACTTGCAATGATAACGAATTCAACCGCAAGAGTTAATCGAACTGTTTGAAATAAGGTTTTTATCCCATCTTTCGTTTGAAATCTTAACAGCAGCCATACTCCGGTAAAAATCCAAAAAGGGGCTCCATAAGCCATACGTAAATGACATCCCTTAACACCGCAATAAAGCATATGCAGCAGCAAGGGGAACATAAAGGAGTAAAAGAGAAATTTCTCACAGACCCTTTCGTCATTCCTTTCCAGATGTTTTGTTTTCCACCTACCGATGAAGCCCAGCACAGGACATAGAATTATCGGCAGATATATCAGATAGGTAATCTGATTGCCCGCAAAATGAAATGGTTCAACTATCTGTTGATACCATTGTGCTAGATGCGGACGGCTCGCGCTGACATAATGCAGCGGTGCGAAATCGTTTTGAAAAAGCCAAACGAGATGCGGAAGAAAAACTAAAAACGCTGCCAAAGCGGTCAGATAAGGTCCCTTTGTTTTCCAGTATTTTCGACATTCAGGAACAACAATCATAAATAAGATAATGGCAATCACAAGAAAAATTGCTGAATACTTGGCGTGAAAAGTTAAGCCGAGAGCGATGCCTCCGGCTATCCAATACCCCGCCCGATTGGTTTGAATGGCTTTCATCACAAGGTACATCGACAGCGACCAACCGGCAATCAAAGCGTTGTTATGATTGTACAACACAGATTCATTCGTAAAGAAACGGTAGGGAAGTATCGAAAATGCGCCAACAAGTGCCATATTTTCCGAAAGGACTGTACGTCCCAACTGCCAAACAGACCAGAGCGATAAAACCATACAAAATTGCGAAGCGACAAAGGGAGCAGCAAAAGAGCGGTCTGTCAGGATATTGATGATTTCTAAAAGCCAAGCCGGAAGATTGGGATGTTTTGCGGTAGCAATGTACCAATTTTGAGCAATGGCGGATAATTCGATAGTATCATTTCTGAAGCCGGTGTGGAGCGAAGCGGGCAGAAGAATCCAGACCAGAGCAAAGAAAAGAACGACTGACCAAAACCAGCACATTGCTGTTTGAGGAGAGAATTTTTTGTCTTCGCTGACATCAACCAGTTCCCTATCCTGTATCTTTCCGCTCATCTTATCTACTTTAGCAAAACGGGTGTTTTGTGTGAATGTTAAATCATTTTGGGTTCACACGTCTTTGTTTCCAGACAGAACGCATCTGACGGCAGGCAACTATAGTGAACATAATAGACTTGCAATCAATGATATTATTCCCCTGTTGTTGTAAGAGGCTTGCAATGATATGTGCGTTTATCACAAAAAACGCCTGCGGGCGATTATCGTTTTTTTTTTTTTTTTTGTCAAGAGGGGGTGAACAAAAAATTTATGAATTTTTTCCCCGTGCAAGCAATGTCAGATACGCCATCGCAAGACGGCGATAAAAACCGCTATCTTGCGGCAGCGGCTCTGAAGATTTGGTTATATCACTGTTTAGATGCAAGGAATTACAGCAATTACCCCGTTACGGAACAAGTCTAATGTTTTTCGTCAAACGTTTGTTTCCGGCTGATATTCCGATAAATCGCTGAGCCAGTTGCGGATTTCCGGTTCGGACTCACACGATAAATCGCCCTTTATCAGTTGACGCTGAAAATCCGCCGCTCCGTCCTTGAATAAGTCCGCCGCCTCCGCATCCGCAAAACGCTTCGCCGGGTCAGGGGCTATCAGGCTGCGGCAAAAATTCATCAGAATTTCACTCGCCGCTACCGCCGGAGGCAATATCTTATGCAGACGGTTCGCTAACAACAAACGCCCCTCAATACCGTTCAAATCCGATGCCGCGGTAAACAAACGCCGTCCCGACAGCATCTCTATCAGCACATAGCCAAGGCTCGCAATATCGCTCTGCGCCGTTGCCGTCTTGCCTTCCAAAACCTCCGGCGGAGCATAAGCCAGCGTATAAGGACGGTTCGCCGGACGGTTAGAAATTTCAAACGATGACCCCATATCAATCAGTTTCACCGAACCCGTCCGTTTAAGCATAATGTTCGACGGCTTTACATCGCCGTGAACAATTCCGACACGGTGCAGTGCTGCCAGTGCCGCTAAACATTCCCTGATAATCGGCACAGCCACGCCCGGCATCATCCGCGGATTCTGGACACCGCTTGTAACAACAACACGGTTAATATAACTCCATCTGACCGGCGAAACCTTTTTTTGCAGGAAGTCGAGCATATCCTGTTTCAGAATTTGCGACATATCGAAGCCGTCCACCCATTCCATCAGCATAAAATGAATCCGGCTCATCGCCCGCCAGTTATACACTATCAGCAAATGGTCGTGCTGCACCTTCGCAATCTTCGCCGTCATCTTCGCCATATTGTACATTTCGTCATCGTACATCGTGTCAGTAGCGAAACGTTCCGGCGAAAACACTTTTACGGCAATCGGGACGGAAAATTGTTCCGAGCCTTTCAGTTCGCTCAAAAAGACAACACCTTGTCCGCCCTGACCGAGCATCTTTTTGAAGATAATATCTTCGTTCCAATGCACACTTTGCTGGTCAAGCAAATCGTAATAGTTGACTTTCAGTTCCGGTGAACAGCCGTCGCCGCGCTGCGGTTTGTCAAAATGTGTTAACGTCCGTTCAAAAATTGCCGTTGTTGAATCCGCCCCGCCGATACGGAACGATGTCCGATATTTTTTCAACGCCTTATTTTCGTCCGGTCTCGAACGGTAAAGGGCTTTAATGTCAATCCAGAGCGGATAATCAGTGCAGCGTATCGGAAAGCCGAGTTTTTTTCCTTCCGCCGTCAGGTAATTGATAAGCGGTCTGTCCGAAAGGCGGCGTTTAATGTTTGCCGTAAAAATATCAACGACATCGGTAAAACGGCGGTATGATTGTCCGCCGACGTGCGGTGTGATGATAACTTCCGGGAAAAAGTCCCAGAGTTTGCTATCAGCCGGCAGCGGTTCCGGCGAAGTTACGTCCATCACGCAGCCGGCAATTTGTCCGTTTTCGAGGACGGAAACGAGGTCTTCGGCAACGATGAGCGGACCGCGGGCAACGTTGACAAGCAGCGAATCCGCCTTGAGTTTTTTCAGCCGCTCGGCATTAAACAATCCCCGTGTTGAAGCGTTAAGCGGCAGACTCAAGACGACAATATCCGACTGAATCAGCAAATCGTCAAGCCGGTCGGCGTACCAAAGTTCGTCAATGTACGGCGGTTTATCGGCAGGATACAAATCAACAGCGATGATGGATGCCCGGAACTGCGTCAGGATTTCGGCGAGCCGCCGTCCGACACCGCCGAAGCCGACGATGCCGATAGTCGAGTCGGTTAAGTCCCGTGTTGGGCGGCGAATGAACTTGCGGTAATCGGGTGTCTGGGGATTATGCTGTTCGTTAAAAAAGACGGGCAGATTCCGTGTCCACGCCAATATCAGCGATAGGGCGTGTTCGGCAACCTGGTCGGCAAGTACACCGGAGGCGGTCGTAATTTCGATGCCGGATTCAATGACAGGGGGAACGAGACACCAGTCCATACCGGCGGCAGAGGATTGAATCCATTTGAGGCGTTTTT
>JAITQJ010000144.1 GCA_031288955.1 Planctomycetaceae bacterium
TCTATGCGTTATCACAGGTTAAGAGATAAAAAAACGGTACGAATATTGCGGTGTTTTTGCGAAGAGGTTACGGCGGTGTCAGCATCGGGGTTGGTTGGCGTTAGCCGCAACACCATCAACTCCTATTACAAGGCGATTCGTGAGCGGATATTTGCACAGACATTGAAAGAACATCAGCAGGAACTCGGTGTCTTTGAACTTGATGAGAGTTATTTTGGAGCGAAGCGTGTACGGGGCAAACGCGGTCGCGGAGCGGCAGGAAAAACGCCGGTGTTCGGACTCCTCAAACGCGGAGGAAAAATCTTTGTTACAATCGTTCCTCATTGCTCAAAAGAGACTCTGATACCTATAATTCAGGGACGAATCCTGACAGTCTCGACCAATTCGCTCAATACAGGGGTTATGTCTTGCATTATCTAACCGCTTCGGGAATTATTTTACCTTTTTTTAGTCCGTCGGCAGCCGTTTCAGCAAGAACCGCATTGCCCTTCGGACTCAAATGCAGCGTGTCCTCAAAATACTCGTCTGTTGCCGGTACACAAAATTCGGTATCAATCAACAGTACATTTTCCGCAGCGGCAGCCTCACGGGTTGCCTCTATTTGGGCATCAACCGCCTCCAATGCCCCGCTAACGCCGAGTCCCCAGAAATCGCCGCGGATGTTTTTACGCTGAACAGCCGGACTCTGGTCTTTTCGTAACAGAAAAGTGTGCAGCACCAGCACCGGTTCAATATGCAGCGACCGGCAAACGGCAATCAACTGCCGGTACTTCGCAACGAGATGCTCCTTGCCGTCTTGCGGAAAATGTCTGAATTGTGCCGCTGCGGCTGACGGCGACAAAGACATTTGTCTCACCTTGTCCAGCACCGCGTTATACAAAACGGAATGTTCCTTACGCCAACGTTTCAGAAAGTGTGTATTGTCCGCCGCTTGCCGTCCGGGACCTTCGATTTCCGTCCCCAAATCATTCGGCGGCGGATAAATGACGGCAATATGCGGCTGCGCCTTGGATACCCGCAATTCCAAATGCTTTTGAACAGCCTCGGTTCCCATACCGGGAATACCCGCATTGACAACTTCAACAGGCGGATGTCCTTTCAGGTCATCGTTTAATGTCTTTTCCAGAACGGCAGGAAACGTGTCGCCGTTGCTGTTCGACATACCGCTGAAAACGGTTGACGAACCGAGGCAGGCAATCCGCAGCGTACCGGGCGGCGGTTGCAGAGAAAATGATGTGCTGTCCGTATTGCTGCGAAAACCGTGTTCGTTGATGGTTATCGTCCGCAGTACGCCTTTGGACACAAAACCGGGGATAAGCCGCCGTCCTTCGACGGGGTCGTCGGCAATCATTGTACTGCGGATTTGACCGAAACGCTGTACTGCCCGGTAACGCATACCCACCTCGCAAATGATGAAGAATAAGCCGATGAGCAGCCAAACCTTCAGCACTTTACCGGCAAAAAAGCCGGAAAAATCAGACCGATCAGAAGTCATTTTACTCTGCGGAAAAAAAATGAAAGTTGCTCAATGTTCCTCTCCGAGGATATTAAAGTTCTCGCACAGGAACATATACACTAATACACCGCCGGTAACGAGTCCCACACTGACCGTTATCTCCGTTAATGCCGGATAATAGATGCTGCCTGTGTCGCGAGCCATACCCGTTATCACCACATTCAAACGGTTAAACAGCACCCCGAAACTCGTCAAAAGACCATACACAATCAGCCAGCCGCGGGAATTCGCCAACGGCGAAAAAACTATCAATAGCGGCAGCACAACTCCGATTCCGAGTTCTGCGATGAATATCAGACTCTCATAATCCCCCGCCCAAAGCAGCGGCAATTCGTTATGATACGCCAAATCGCCGATTTTCAGCCCCAGATACAGCAGCATCACCGCTCCGCCGATACGCGCCAGTGAACGCATCACCGGCAGCGGAGTCACGTGCTTATAGCAAAGATACGACAACATCGATTCAACCGCAATCATCGCCGGTCCGACAAAGAACGACGACAGGAAAAAGAACACGAAAATTATCGGGCTGAACCAAAGCGGATGCAGTCTGCCGTCCATCATCAGATACAACGCTCCCAGCGACGATTGGTGCAGCGTCGGTAATGTTACGCCGAGTATCAGCAGGAACGGCAAAATGAAAACGAACAATTTATGAAATACCTTAAACACCTTTTCGGTGATGATTTCGCATACTTCCAAAACCTGTACAACCGTGTACATTGAAATACACCAGAAAACTTCAAAGAGAACCGACGAATGTCCCCAGGAGACGAACGGCACCCAAAAATTCCACCAGCGTCCGATTTCGATGAACAAGCCGGCAACAACGAGAATATATCCGATGAGCGACGTTAGCATCGTTGCTCTTGAAACGGCGTGCAGACTCTTGTTATGCAGAATGTGTATTATCAATGCCGTACCGTAACCGCCGCCGGCAAGGGCAACGCCCGACAAAACGTCGAAGCCTATCCAAAGTCCCCAGGGCCAGTCATCGTTCAGATTGCTGACGGCGTGCAGACCGAAAATCAAACGGATAATAATAATTCCAACGGCGGCAAGCGTCAAGAACAGCAGCAGCAGCCGTGCCGGAGTGATACGGAATGACCACTGGTCGAAACCGACTTTCACGGAAAAGAGACTCTCTAACGTAAAGTGCCAAAGCGGTTTATGCGGTGTGTCAGTCATTTCAGGCTTGATTGCAGATAAAAGGTTTACGTTTCTATTATACCAAATTGGTCAGAATTTCGAGGGGGTTTAGTCCCGAA